>WLKU01000111.1 GCA_009701105.1 Actinomycetota bacterium
TATCTAGGCCAGGCTCAATTTTGAGTTTGATGCGCACATAACCTTGTGCGAGATACCCACTCACCGTTTCCAAGAGTTCTTCAGTCGTTGACTGAATACCCACCGAAACACCAGATGCAACGCGTGTTTGGGTCGCCCCCAAAAAAGTAGCAAGCGACATCTTGTCGCGGCGCAATTGATAATCAAGAAGTGCTGTTTCTACTGCGGCTTTGGCCATGAAGTTGCCCCGAATGCTTGAGGCCGCCAGGACAAACTCTTGAGCCGTCATGGTCGGAGTGATCATTGGTAACAAGTACCTCGTGATCACTTCATCGCAGCCATCAACATATTCACTCGAGTACAGCGGTGCGGCCATTGCCACGCACTCACCCCAACCCTCCTCGTCGCTGCCAACAACATGCACATACAACAAATCACGATCGACCTCTACTCCAAATGAAGTGCGGAATGGTGAAACGAGATTGATATGTGCTCGCCTAATTTCAATATGTTGGATTGTCACAATGCCCCATCAGTTTCATTTGTTTCATCTCGTACGTCTAGAACATACGAAAAATCGTTGCTCAATCCAACCACACGCAAACCATTCAACTCCGCAGATTCAAATGCTGCTCGTTGCCTAGCCCTCCACCCATCAGATTGCACTCGATCAGTCTTGCGTAATTGCTCAATGTCGGCTGGCGTCTCGATAACAACTGCAGTCTGTGATGGTTCAATAAATGTGTTTGCTTGAGGTGCGGCGACCCCTGCTACATCCCATCGCACCAGCACCCGATCGCTTTGCTCTCCCGCATTAATGCCGTCATCGAGTTCTCCATAAAAGTTTTGGTGATACCCAAGCACACGCGCGCCCAGTTTGACCACATTGAAATGCGCGTTACGTCGCACAAGTGGATCAAAAGTCCATGTGATGGTGTCAAAACCGTTTTCTTTTGCCCAGTCCCACTGATGCCTCTTGATCATCTCACCAATGCCCTTGCCAACAAAACTGGGCAATACTCCCGTTGCATGCGAATGAAGGTTTGGGCCATTCAATCCCGGTAGGGCCCTGCCCACAAGAGCAAAGGCCGCCCCAACCGGCCTGAACATCTTGTCGCTCTCTATATATATGACACTTCCGTAGCCGCCGTTGTGCAGGCTTGCGGTCATGATCTCTGGCGAAACCATTGATTTCACGTCCCACACCTTGTCAAACAGGTCTGCGATTACTGCCGAATCGGCGGGCGTATGAGCAACGCGAATCTCTATTCGCCCCAGTTGCTCGGGCTTGCTTGGGCTGACTGAACTTTCCATTGGTTAAAACCCTACCGATCAGCCAAGATGGTAGGTATGCCCGTCACCGTCACCATTGTTGATCACCCAATCGCTGCCGAAGCCCTCACCAATCTGCGCGACCAAAATTCGTCCAACCAAGTCTTCCGCGCCGAGATGCGCAGGCTTTCACTCATTGTGATCGCCGAAGCCACACGATCGGTGCCGACGCGAAAGGTTCGAGTCACGACTCCGCTGTGCGAAACAGATGGAATTCAAATCGCACAGCGACCAGTACTCGTTCCAATCCTTCGCGCAGGTCTTGGCATGCTGCCAGCAGCGATGGAGTTGTTGCCAGATGCCGACATTGCAGTTGTTGGTGTGCAACGCGATGAAATCACTCACGAACCAAGCGAATACGTTGCAAAACTTCCCGCGCGTCTTGACGGCCGTCATTGCATCGTGCTCGACCCGATGCTTGCAACTGGTGGCTCACTCGAACATGGCTGCAAAATTCTTGCCGCGCGCGGCGCCCCGCAGCCACTCACCATTGCATGCGTGCTCGCCGCACCCGAAGGTATTGCGTATCTCGAAAAATCAGGAATGAACTTGCACATCGTGACTGCATCGGTCGACGAGCGACTCAACGAGCACGCATTTATCGTCCCCGGTCTTGGCGACGCAGGCGACCGTCAATTTGGTCCGCCAAACTGATCGCAGTCTTTATCTAGCCAAAAAATGGCTATCCAAAAAAAGTATTGGCAACATCATCAAACAGTGCGAGATCAATCGTGCGTATTTTTCCTGCTGTAACCCACATTGACTCGCGCTCGATTCGATCTCCACGCAACACCACCATCTGACCAAAAGCTCTGTCGCGCACTGCATCAACTGCGGCTAAACCAAAACGTGTTGCAAGCACACGGTCATAACTTGTTGGAGTGCCACCCCGCTGCACATAACCAAGTTGCACAACGCGTGAGTCATATCCTGTGCGCGCACTTATTGCAGGTGCAATCACATGTGCAATGTCACCAAGTCGTTCGCGTCCAAACAAGTCGTATTGTCGATCCGGCAACACCAACGCGTTGTCCCCCAACCCGCTTACAGGCTTTGCACCTTCTGCAACGACAACAACCGATGCGTATCTGCCGCGGTCATGTCGATGCGCCACCACATCTGACAACTCGTTAATGTCAAAAGGCACTTCAGGAACAAGAATTGCAGTTGCTCCTCCAGCAATTCCTGCGTGCAGCGCAATCCATCCCGCATCGCGACCCATCACTTCCACCACCATCACGCGATCATGACTTTCTGCCGTTGTATGCAATCGATCAATTGCATCGGTGGCAATTTGTACCGCAGTGGTAAAGCCAAATGTGGTGTCGGTACCTACTACGTCATTATCAATTGTCTTGGGCACACCAACTATCGGCAACCCATGCTGTTCGCACAGTATCGACCCAACAGTGAGTGTTCCGTTACCCCCGATCACCACGAGTGCGTCGATATCTAAATCCGAAAGTGAACGCTTCACACGATCCACCCCGTCGCCCGTTTCGAGTGGACTTCCACGACGAGTCCCAAGAATGGTGCCACCGCGTGGAAGTGTCCCCCGCACACTTGCATCATTGAGCACAACTCCGCGTTGTTCCATGACGCCATCCCAAGCGTCATAGAAACCAAAAACTTCGGTGCCCTTATCAAGAGTGGCCTTACGCACGATTGCACGAATGACCGCGTTGAGTCCGGGGCAATCTCCGCCGCCAGTCAACACACCAATGCGCATCGTTTCAGCCTACGAGTAGTTGCCAGAACGAATTCTGCTGTGACTTGTGTTCTCAGCAACAATTCACATCTTGCTAATTAGTACTATTAACGGCATGCCAAAAACTGCTGTTAAATCAAAAGCAAAAGCCGCAACAAGGTCTGTTTCCAAGCCAAGCGAGACGGTGCTCAAACGCGATGTCCAAAACATGCGTACTGAGCTTGCCGACCGCCTACTCAGCCTGCGAGCCAAGCACGATCTCAGTCAGGCGCGCCTTGCCGAATTGGCAGGAGTTGATCGCAAAACCATTAACCGCATAGAAAATGGCCATTTCTCTCCTGCCCTAGACACCCTTGTGCGGCTCAGTTCTGCCTTGGCCGTCACCCCCGCCAGCCTGCTCAAAGTCTAAATCTCAACGAGCGTTGAATATTGGGTGAACGAAAGTTGACATCCCCCCTTCGGTTGTGGATAAAGTACTTCCTACCAATTACCAAACAGGGGGCAGTACATGTCAGAAGTAAATGAAATGGTCCAAGAAGTAGCGACAGCAGGAATTTCGCGTCGTCATTTCGTGCAAGGTGCCGCTGCAGTAGCAGCAGGTGCAGCACTTCCAATGACACAGATTCTTGGAGGCTCTTCAGTAAGCGCCGCCGCATCAAAGACATTGCGAGTTGCAACCGGCAAGCAAGAGCACGTTGCTGCTCCATGGGAATCATCGGGTGGATCACTTTTCATCTTGAGCATGGTCGGCGAATGGTTGACATGGCAGTTGCCAAGCGGCAAGCTCGAGCCACGCATCGCAGAGAGCTGGACTTCATCAGCTGATGCCAAGCAGTGGGTATTCAAGATTCGTAAGGGTGTCAAGTTTAATGACGGCACACCACTCACCGTTGACGATGTTGTGTACACCTTCACATCAATCTTCGACAAGACCCTCACCAAGGGCATTTCACGCTCGAAGGGCAACTACGACAACATCTTGGACGCAAAGGGTGTCGTCAAAGTTGACGCCAACACCATTCAGTTTAACTTGTTGCAGCCAAACGGTAACTGGCCGTACTTCGTTTCGTCAGCTTGCTACGGAATGTGCATCATCAAAAAAGATGCATTCGGTGGAGCAGGTTGGGAAAAGACAATGATCTCGGCTGGCCCATGGAAAATGGTGAGCCATGTCAATACCGAGACAACGATGTACACGAAGAACCCGTATTACTGGGACCCAACATTTAACCCAGGATTCGACAATGTTGAATTCGTGCAATTCGTGTCAGCAGCAACAGCACTTCCACAACTCAAGACCGGCAAGATTGACTTCATCGGTGGCATGGAAGCCGCTGACGCACTTGCACTTGACAAGGCGAAGTTCCAGGTCAACTCATTGCCAGCAGGTGCAGGCTTTGCACACGTCCACATGCGTACCAACTTTGGTCCGTTCCAAGACAAGCGCATCCGTCAGGCTGCCGCACTCACGATTGACCGTCCTGGTTACGTGAACGGCGTTATGAAGGGCATCGGCGGCATTGTTGGTAACGACAGCGTCATGGATCCATACGTAACTGCAGACAAATCAGTGCCACAGCGTAAGCAAGACCTTGCGAAGGCAAAGGCCTTGATGGCAGAAGCTGGCGTTCCAAAGGGTTTCAAAGTTGACTTGTCAACTTGGGCTCGTGACGACATCAATAAGTACGCCAAGTTGATCAAGACTTCGTTTGCCAAGATCGGCATCAAAGTCAACTTGGTCATCGACGGTTCAGACGGTGGTTCGGCTGTGTACTACACATACGATCCGTATCCATCCAAGCCAGGCAAAGTCAACCAGTTCGACAATCA
>WLKU01000112.1 GCA_009701105.1 Actinomycetota bacterium
CTCGCAAACAGAATTGACCACAGAGCAACAACAAACAACAGCGAATAGCGGCTTGACATGACACCAATTGAATGGTCATGACGCGCACCCCATGTGCGAACGATGTCAATGATGACTGAACCAAACCCCCACAACCATGTTGACCACAAACCAAGTAGCCCAATCTGTATGCCAAGTTGTACTGGGTTGCGCACCGTAACTGCATCGACCAAAGCGGACGCCACTGCAACTGGTCCCACGCCATTCAAGATCAATACAAGTGGTAGCCCAATCAAAAAGAGGCTTCCTCCGATGAGAGCAACAAAACGTTTCATGGAGACGTCACTGGCCGGGCAGAACGTTGAGCACTAATCAGTCGGCTCCCCACCCCAAACAATTTCAGTAACGACATCGGCACAACTCGCGTCGTTGTCACTGTCACCTCGGACTCCGTTGCACTTACCTGACCCTGGATTTGATGAAGCGTCATAAAATCTTGTGCTGTCGAGATTGCTTTGTCTACATCCACTTTTGGGTCGCCAGTGCGCAGACCCGTGATCTCTTGCGTTCCAGCCCGAGCAGTATTTTCTGCCTGATCAGCAAGTTGTACTTTTGCTGCGACCAATCGACCACCATCAACAGCAAGCCCCGCACACGCCACAAACGTCATCGCCAGCATCACCACAAATGCAGTAATCGATCCACAATCATCTGGTGAACGATGCACAACTAATCCACCCTCCAGCGATCAATTACCTCAATTGATTCGGCGTGCAAAAGCCGCTCGTGAACACCCAACAAGTTGAGACCTGTCGCGTTGACTGCGCACTCCACTTCCACCAGCACAGTATGGATTATCGACTCGTCATCAAAAGCCACATTGACCACCGCATTAATACACGCAGCACCGTTTTGCTCAAGATCACGCAAAGCCGACTCTCGACCGACAGCCTGCATTCGAGACGGATGCGCCATTGACGCCGCACGCGCACCTTGATCGGCAGCATGCTGAATCTGGGTGCGCACCTCAGCGCCCCGTCCCGCGTACACCACAAACAAGACGAGGATCATCAAGATTGGTGCGAGTAGCACCAACTCAACGGTGGCACTCCCTTCTTCACGCATCATCTATCCATCTCTGAGATGTAGCGCTCGAGTGGCTCATGAGCAACACGTGTGACAGTAAACGAAAAAAATGGTGCAACTTGTGGCACTCGCAAGTGCACGGTAACCACTACTTCATCAGCGGTAATCACTGCTTGGGGCAAACTATATGACTGGCCAGACAACTCTGCGATTGTTCTTGCAGCCTTGTCGAGAGCTGGCAACATACCTCCGTCGACTGCTGCCCCAGCGGCAGCACTCTGAGCAGCAGCGACGGACGCAATGTTGGCAGTGTGAAAAAACACAGCGCCTTGTATTGCCATCAACAAAAGAGAAAACACCACCGGCACACCAAGTAGTACCTGCGTGGTGGTCTCTCCGTTGTCAAATTTCATGTCAGCCGAGATCGAGCGAATTTGCTTTGTCTCGAACCCTTGACGTAATGGTTGCCCCAACGACGATCGCGAGAGCGATCAATGCTGCAGCCATGACGACTGTTGTGGCACTCACCTCTCCTCGATCGGCATCTTGTTCGACCGACGCAGTAAATCGGATCCAGTAGTACTGCCATGTGTTTTTGAATGATGTCATTTTCTCTTACCTCTTTCGTTTAGTTTGTGAATACGTAGAGCAACCTGTTGCTCGCTCGAATGTGTGCGCGAGTGTGCCAAATGTGTGGCAACGACTAAACATTTACAATCCACCAACAATCAATGTGACTGCGGGATATCCGATCAAAACGATAAATGCCAAGAACAGCAACACCATTGGCACACCCATGCGCTCTGTGGATGAATTTGCAGCCGCCTCAATCTCACTCATCTGGCGGTGTCGCAGTGATTCTGCTTTTGCCGACAGCGATGATCGAATGCGCGCGCCATGCTCACCTGCCAATTGCACGCTGCCCGCCACCTCAACAACTTGTGTGAGATTAAATCGCTCTCCCAGGGCAGCAAGTTCGACCCACGGCGAATGATGTGAACTGCGGGCACGAACTAGCGCATTTCGAAGTTGTTCGAAAGCCCAGCCGTCTCCAGCATCGGCCGCAGCCAACAATGCTGTTTCGGTGCCAGCACCGCCAGCAAGCAAAACATTGGTGAGATCGAGGAAACTTGAGAATGCATGCAAAAAACTTTTGCGTCGTCGTTGGGCGGTATTTCGCAACATACGGTCGGGCAACATAAAACCCAGAAGCCCACACACGATCGAGCTCAACAACACCAGGCTCGTGGAGGGACTGCCGCCAATTGTCGTGATCAACGCGCCACAAGCGATCGGGAGAAAACAACCAACCAGAGCACCGACCAGTTTTTGTACGACCATGTCTTGAGCCACTCGCTCGGTGAGTGCCAAGTCAGTGCGATGTCGATCACCTGTTCGTTGACGTAACTGCGCTTGCACTTTTGGAAGCGTGACAGCGAGGACATCTCGACAACGCCGTGTGGTAGTTGGCAATGTCGCCATGACTAGCCCAAACCCAATGCACAACCCTGCTAACACGACTGCGATCATCGCGCAACTCTTACTCGTCGGCGCACGAATCGCTCCGGAACTTCAATCTGTGACATTGCGTGCATCATTACGACCGCCACAACAAATGTCATCAAGATCATTGACAAAATAAGTTGTCCCTCAACCGACTCATAGGGCTGCAGATAATCCCGATTAAAGATGAACAGTCCGCCAACAAATACAGAGATCACTCCAGTGATGATGCGCACTGCACTTCGAGTGCGTGAACGCCCCACCCACACCCTGCTGCGCATTCGACTTTCATCTCGTGCGCATTGGGCTAGATGACCAAGCAGCACGCCAATGTCTCGAGCCTGATGTTGGGTGGCGGTCACTAATGCCGCTGCAACAAAATCAGCGGTTGGATGATCAACATCTTCGGCAAAACGGCGCAGTCCGTCAGTGAGCGACCCATATGACATAAACGCTGCAAGTCGCTCGACCGCCTTGATAATCGGGAGTGGTGCATGCTGTGCGGTAGCGATGATTGCTTGTTCTAGACCGTGCGCACCTGCGAGTGTGTCGCGCAACTGTTCAGTCCACGATGCAATCGCATCAACCAACTCTTGTTCGTCGCGGTGCTTTACGGGACGACGGCCGATGCCGGGTGTTGCACCAGCCACCGCCCCTGCAGCAAAAGCGATTACGACCCACCCACTTGCTACGTACACCACTATCGCAATCGCTGGAACCATCAGCGACTGCCACCTCCATACAAAACCCGAGCTTGAAACAGAAGTCTGAGAAATAAACAGTGATGAAAGCCCACGCCCACCGCGAAACGCGGCATTGAGGACAAATGCACCAAGACCAGCAATGGCGCCAAAACATGCAATAAGCAACGCACTCACGAAGCGTTCTCAATCTTTGGCACGCTGGACATGTGAGTGCCCAACCCGTGGGCTGCAAGAAGTTTGCGGGTGTGTTCTCGCAACGGAAAACCAGTTACAACACCGTCCTCAATGTTGAGATGAAAGATCTCGTTGGAAACAATGGTTGAACCTTCACTGTCAACTACTTCACGTACTGACGTAACACGGCGTACCGAATTGGTGTTGTCGATGTAAACAACGAAGTGAATTGCGCTCGCAACAAGCAAGTTCACCGTTTCGACTGGCAAACCCGTTGACGCCATCGAAACATACGCAGCCAACTTGGGAAATACTGATCTTGTGCTATCGGCATGCATCGTGCACATTGAGCCGTTGTTGCCCTGGCTCATCGCCATCAACATTGGAAATGCCTCAGCTCCACGCACCTCACCGACAATCACACGATCCGGATCCATCCGCAACGCCATCCGCGTGAGATCGGCGAGTGTGATCTCGCCGCGACCTTCAATATTGGCTGGACGTGACTGCAGGGCGTCGTGATCTGGATGCAAATCTTCAAAACGATCAAGACCGAGTTCGTATGCATCTTCAATGGTCACGATCCGCTCGCTTGCACTTACTTCGTTAATCAATGCACGCAGCAAGGTGGTTTTTCCAGATCCTGTTCCACCAGCAATCACGATGTTGCGCTTGGCGCTCACCGCAGCAGCAAAGAAATCTTCGAGCGTCTCGTCAAACAATCCACGCGAGCGCAATTCACTCAACGTCGATATTTCAAAGCGATGCCTGCGGATCACCAGACTTGGTCGAGCCGATACTTCCATCGTTGCAAATAATCTCGAGCCATCAGGCAACTGCAAATTCAGTTCAGGTGTGGCTGCATCAAATCGCCTTTCTGTGCGACCCATTCGCGTTGCCGCTCGACGTATCAATTCGATCAATTCATCATCAGTGTCAACAACAGAAGCAACCATCTGTCGAGTGCCGTTGCGCTGTTTAACCCACACTGGAGCACAACCACGCACATGAATATCGCTTATTTCGGGATCATCTAACAACGATTGCAAACGACCAAGACCCAACACTTGCGCAATTGCAGCGTTAGCGAGTTGTCGTTCTTGTGAGTCCGACAAAGGAACCCGACCTTCTTGGCGACGAGATGTGCCTAACCTTGCGCATTCGGCTTGCGCAGCGCTTCTCGCAAAGTCCCACTCTTGGGCAACGAGTAGATCGGCATTGCCTTGTGCGCGGCGAAAGATGCGTTCGTCAGCAAGCGCTTCACTTACTCGTGACGCGAGCGCGGCCACCAACAGAGTGTCGGGCAGAGCGTCATCAGTTTCACTATGCAATTGCAAAACGGTCACGGTCGCAC
>WLKU01000113.1 GCA_009701105.1 Actinomycetota bacterium
GAGCAATCGACTCTGAAAACTTGCCGAAAGCATCGGCTTTGTAGTGCACACCAAGTGGCGCCTGGCGGTCGCGTGGTCGTGCAAGGTTGTCGCGCTGTTTCATCACTACACCCCACTCGTTGGATGGCGGCGCCAGTTGGCGGGAAGAGTGCGATCCAACACGTCGTCAACAGTGATTGCACCCAACAAACAATTATTGGTGTCGCAAACAGCAACTGCCAACAAGTTGTAGCTAGCAAGACGCTCGGCCACATCGCGCTCGGGCATTGTTGGCACGATGGTTGGCTCCATCTCGACACATTGACTCAATGTCATGTGTGGAGACTCGCGCAACAGTCGTTGAAAGTGCACGACACCGAGGTAGGTGCCGGTTGGTGGGTAGTGCGGAGCATGTGCAACAAAAACCTGTGCGGCGATTGAAACCAAGATGTCCGGTTCGCGAATTCGCGCAAGTGCTTCGGCAACTGTTGAGTCTGGAGACATGACCACAATGTCAGGTGTCATCAATGCGCCTGCCGTGCCTTCAGCGTGCGACAACAACTGGCGCATTGTCTCGGCGTCTTCGTCATCCATGGCCTCAAGCACTTTGCTGCGTTGTTCGCCAGGCATTTGCACTAGCAAGTCGGCCAAGTCGTCGTATTCCATCTCGTCAAACACGTTGGTGAGGCGCTCCATGTCGAGACCTTCGATCAAGCGCAGCTGTTCGTCCTCTGGCAATTCTTCCAACACGTCGGCCAAGCGCTCGTCGTCCATCGCTTCGGCAACAAGTCGGCGTTGTTCGAGTGGTAGTGCACGAATAATTGCAGCAACATCGCTCGGGTGCATGTCGCGAAGGCGTGCGGCTTCGGCTGCCTGCGCAGTTGACGGTGCAAACAAACCAGCAACAACATCCCAATCAACTAGTCGGTAACCCGGACGAGGGCTGAGCATGCCGCGTTTTGCAAGACGCACCTTTGACACATGCCAACCTGGCGCACGACCACTCAAAAACTCAAGGGCTACGTCGCTGACAGTTTCGTCGCCAACTTTTTGGTTGAGCACGTCTTTGCCCAGTAGTCGTTCGCCAGCCCGAGGGCGGAATGGGTTCAAGTCAACGTCCCACGACTTGAGGCGAGCACCGTTGTTGTCAAGCGAGGCAATGCGCGATGCGTTGACAAAAATGAGTCGGCGCTGGCTGGATGCGACAAACCCCAATACGCGCGGGGGTTCGGTGGTGCGGCCGGGCACGACAACAATGTCATCAATCTTGCCCAGGGGCGCACCACTGGCGTCCAATAAAGGCAATCGCATGACGCGAAAGGCGTAGATCAATTCGGCAACCATGACCCGAAGGCTACCCCCATCCATTTATGGCAACCCGCCGCAATGTGTCCAATATGCAGGAAGCCAGTGTTGGTATTGCTGAATGGTTAGTGACAGGCTCGCAGGTATGCAATTTGATGTCGCAGTCATTGGGGGTGGGCCAGCGGGCTCATCGGCTGCCATTACGGCTGCACGTGCAGGACTTCGGGTGATGCTCGTTGAAAAGGGCCCATACGGACGGAACAAAGTGTGCGGCGACGGTTTAACGCCGCGAGCAATTGCTGCGCTTGATGAATTAAAGATCGATTACTCGGTTGCTCATCGCATTGACGGTTTGCGCATGATTGCCGGAAAAACTCAGCGCGAGTTGGCGTGGCCAACAACATCGCGTTTTCCAAATCACGGTGCAGTCTGGCCACGTCAGAAGTTTGACAATCATTTGCTTGATGTTGCTATTGCGTCTGGGGCTGAAGTTCGGTTTGAGTCTGAAGCATTGCCAGTTGTCGAAGGAGATCGTGTAACTGGCGTGCAAGTTGGTAACGAAGTCATTAAAGCATCACTTGTTATATTGGCAACTGGCGCACAGGGTGCTGCTGCAAAAATGCTTGGAGCAGTGCGCGACCCAGATGAAACCTTTGGGTTAGCAATTCGCGCGTATGCACCAACACCTCGTCATGCCGAGCGACATCTTGAAGCGTGTCTCAGCTTGCGTGATGAACATGGCACGCAGGTTCCTGGTTACGGATGGATGTTTCCTGCTGGCGATGGCACAGTGAACATTGGTGTTGGAGCACTCAGCACCATGAAGGGTTTCAAAAAACTCAATCTCAATACGTTGCTCGATCAATATGCATCGATCGTTCGAGAGCCGTGGTCGCTTGGTGACTTTATAGATAAGCCTCGCGCGTGGCGATTGCCCATGAGTTGCGTGCGCAGACATGGCCCAGGTTGGGTGGCTATTGGTGATGCAGCCGGTTTTGTGAACCCAATGAATGGCGAAGGAATCGATTATTCATTGGAGTCGGGCATGCTTGCAATCTCGTGCTTTTTGGAAAACCCTGAAACCGCTACTAGTGAATATGACAAGCGAGTGGGCGAGCGGTTTGACGCATTTTTGCGCACGGGTCGGAGGTTCAGTTTCATCATCGGACATCCGTGGTTACTCAAGCCAGGGCTTCGAGTTGCTGTTGGGTCGCAAGTGGCTGCCGACATCACGCTTGCGGTGATGGGCAATCTCATCGATTCCACAACACCTGGTGCTGCCGGCAGGGTGATGCGATTCGCCGACAATGCACTGCGGATTGCAGATCCCCTGTTGCGCCTCACCCGTGCAAAGGCGTAAAGGCGTAAAGGCGTAAATCACCTTTTGCTACAGACAGTTGCGTTATGGGACTTCGGTCTTTGCCCTGTAACCTAAAGAACCGTAATAAGGGGACGTAGCTCAGTTGGCTAGAGCACCTGCTTTGCAAGCAGGGGGTCGTGGGTTCGAGTCCCATCGTCTCCACTGGATATTGTTAGAAAAAAGCACAATCGTGCAGATGAAAGCGAGCAGATCATGACCACAGCAGTGATTGTTGATGCACTTCGAAGCCCAGGTGGCAAGCGAAACGGAAAGCTCAAAGATTGGCATCCAGTCGATCTTGCAGCCGAGATCATGAAGACGCTCGTCGAGCGCAACGGTGTCGACCCAGCAACCATCGACGATGTGGTGATGGGTTGTGTAATGCAAGTTGGCGAACAGAGTCTCAACGTTGCTCGCAACGCAGTGTTGGCTGCGGGTTGGCCAGACAGTGTTCCTGGCACAACAGTCGATCGTCAATGTGGTTCAAGCCAGCAAGCTGCGCACTTTGCAGCACAAGGTGTGATGGCTGGTGCATACGACATTGTTGTTGCAGCCGGTGTTGAAGTGATGTCGCGAGTACCAATGGGTGCATCGTTGTCTGATCGCACATTTGGTTTTCCATTTGGTCCACGAGTGCAAGCTCGTTACGAATCGGTTGGCGGTTTAGTTGGTCAAGGTATTTCTGCCGAGATGATTGCCGATAAGTGGAACATCACCCGTGAAGACATGGACGCATTTGGTGCTCGCTCGCAAGAACTTGCTGCTCGCGCTACACGCGAAGGTCGTTTTCAAGGTCAAATCCATCCAGTCATGGGTGCCGATGGCAACATGGTGACACAAGACGAAGGTATCCGCGAAACAACAATTGAGAAACTTGCTTCATTGAAGCCAGCATTCAAACCAGTCGAAGAGGGTGGCCGTGTTACTGCAGGCAACTCGTCACAAATCACCGATGGCGCTTCTGGATTATTGATCATGAGCGAAGAGCGAGCAAAGAAGTTGGGCTTGACCCCACGTGCCCGCTTCGTCAACTTTGCAATGGCTGCAGAAGACCCTCGTTATATGTTGACCGCACCAATTCCAGCAACCAAAAAAGTGCTCGAGCGTGCTGGTCTCACCATGGACGACATCGACTTGGTGGAAATCAACGAAGCGTTTGCTTCGGTGGTTTTGGCGTGGGAAAAAGAATTGCACCCAGACATGAGCAAGGTCAATGTCAACGGTGGAGCAATTGCACTCGGTCACCCACTCGGTGCATCTGGCACACGCCTCATGACCACATTGTTAAACGAACTTGAGCGCACCGGTGGTCGCTACGGTTTGCAAACAATGTGTGAAGGTGGCGGCATGGCCAATGCCACCATCATCGAACGTCTCTAAGACAAAACAACCATGTCATTCGGAACCATTATCTGGTTCCTCTTGGGAGTAGTTCTCTTTCGCGGCATCTGGAAATTTGGTCTTGGCATGTTGAAGAGCATGACATCATCACTTCCTGCGCCGCCTCCAACAGGAGAGATGCGACGTATCAATGTGCGTTATCGCTGCGGAGTGTGCGGTGTTGAATTACGAATGGTGATGGCACCCGATCAAGACCCGCCACCACCGCGGCACTGTCTTGAAGACATGGATTTTGTTGCACCAATTGAGTGAGCAACAACTAGTGATATTTGGTGGCAGTAAATAGGCCACCCAAAACACCAGTGAGGCCAGCAAACAAATACCAATTGTTGCGACCACCAGGCACGAAGCCGAGGTAGTAACACAAGATGACAAGGGCACCGACGCCCAGCAGCGCAAACATCAACACTGGAACCCACTGCGGACTGACCTTTGTTTCGCGGGCAACAGGCGGCGTGTAGCGCGAAGATGCCTCGGCGATGGTGTTGCCGTGGACCGATGTTGGGTCAGAGTGATCCAAGCGATGTGTTTCGTGCAGATGACCAGGTTTGGTGCCCTTTGGTGTGGTGCGACCACCGGTGCGTCGTTTTGAAGGTGCCATGAGTTTTCCAGTGTAGATCGTAAATGAGGTTTCGCCTCGCCCGATCGGCTGCCAGTATTACGGGGTGGCTCGCATACTTGTGCTCGATAACTACGACAGTTTCAC
>WLKU01000114.1 GCA_009701105.1 Actinomycetota bacterium
CAGGCCGGAAAATACTCACTGGTGTGCAGTTATCACCCGAGCCAGCAAAATACGTTTACTGGCAAGCTCACCGAAAAAATGTATTTTGCAGGCCGGAAAATACTCACTGGTGTGCAGTTATCACCCGAGCCAGCAAAATACGTTTACTGGCAAGCTCACCGAAAAAATGTTGGACGATGTGTTTGCGAAAGCAGTGCGGCTAGCTAAAAAATAGCGGCACGCTCGTGTACTAGTGAGCTGCAGGAACCGTTCCGTCTACCTTCTTCTTCGGTGGCGGTACACCTACGAGTGGGGCAGGATTGGCAGTTGCAGGCCAACGTCGACGGCTAACGGTGCTCAGTAACTTCAAGAGTTTCATTGCAGTTGCATCGGTCTCGGCTGGGCGAGCAATCACGCTGCCGTCTGCAATCATTCGGTTCATTACTTCTTCACCGAGTTCTGTGCGCACAACGCACAGAGTCCATGCATTGTCTTCACCGATACCACCTGTAGAGATGTCGGCGTGTTCGGCGGCAAAGTCAGGGCAGGTTTTGCAACCTTCGCGCGTCCACTGATGACACTCTTTCAAATCGATTTCGTGGAATGAGCCGTCCTTCATCCAGATCTGGAAGGCGCCCTTGATGTTCATCTTGATCATCTCTTCTTTTTTCAGGCCGTACTTTGCCAAGAAGAGTTCTTCAAAGATTGCATCATCAAATGTCTTCGAGCACAGCAAACCTATGTTGAAAAGGAAAGGCTTGCCGGTCTTACCAACTTTGCGCTTCCACATGATTGGAAGTACGGACGATTGGCAACTCATACCAACAAGTGCCAAACGGCTAAGGCCCTCTTCTTGTGCTTGCTTGAGCGCGAGAGTGTTTGCCGAATATGTATAACGACTACCGGCAGCCTTGAGCACATCTTCCGGGTTACGGGCAATTCCTGGCAAGGCTTTCCACGAGGTGCCGTCGCCTTCCATAAAACTGGTGAGTGCTGCATCGATGTAGTCGTGCTTCATGAGCCAGATGAGCATGGCGCTGACGAATCCACCGTCTTGACCTTTTTCGTGCACGTTGTCGTCGGCAGCTCGCACTAACAGCAGTTGCTTGTATTGGCCGTACATCGCACTGTCATCACGTGTTTTGCCAAACAAATGCATGTCGGCGTCTGGCTCCCAAGTGCGAAAGCGTGGGCAGGCTCGCGTGCAACTCGTGCAACCCTTCTCGCCGTGGCCGCAATTGTCGAGGCCGAGTTCTTCTTCAATGTGAAACGGTTTGTAGTTGCCTTCTTCGTGCTTGTAACCGATCACTTCGTGTGGGCATGCAATAACGCAGCCAGCACATCCGGTGCACAGGCCTGTATTGATGACTTCTTCGTACAGCTCTTTCCACTGGTGCGTCCAGCGCTCGAGTCCTGCAGGGGCTGTCTTGGTAACGGTCATGCAAATACCCTACGACATGGCTCGCAAGACTGCGATGTCGTGCAACTATCGCAATGCGCGAATGATCTTGTTTGAGGCTTGTTCAGAAAGTTTTCTGCCATGCGCATCGGATATCTCGAACATGTTGTGCACGCGGCCTTGGTCGGTACCAATTTGTGCATGATGGATGACGACCTTGAGTTTGGCGAGTGTCGCCGTGATGTCACGCAACAGACCAGTGTGGTCTTCGCCCTCTACGCGCATGATTGAGTGCCAAGGGTGAGCGGAGTGATCAAGACGTACGGACAGTTTGTATGGACCGCCCGAGGTCTTTACGTTCCGTGTTTGTAATGACCGTTGAACTGCGTCAGATACAGCACCGATTCGTGGCTCAACAGATGATTGAACAGTAAATATGTCGAGTACTGCGCCATCTGCCCATGTAGCAATCTCGGCATTGAGCACATTGAGATTGAGCGATGAAAGTGCACCAGACAAACGTGCAAGCAATGCCGATCTGTCGCGGCACGCAATATTGACTAACCATTGATCGTTGAGCTGCGCAGGTAATACAACGATGCGTGCATCACCCGAACGTGGCATTGGCTCAACAAGCAGTGCATGGTCAAGCAACTGTTGTGGAGTATGAGTGAGCGCGTAACTCGCCGGAGCATGGGTAATGCGTGCACGAATTGCCTCATCGTTTGTGAGTGCAAGTGCTGCTTGCAACCGACTCTCTACAAGCGTGTTCGATTCTGAATCAATGAGGTCTGGGTGGGCAAGTACTTCTTGCACGTCTGCAACTATGCCGACGAGTGCCAAATTTTGCGTATCACTTAAATCTTTGCGGGCAGTGACAAGCTGTCGACATTGCTCAACCAGCAGAGGGTTCTTGAGGTGGTTGGCGATCTGTGCAAGCAGGCGGGGTGTGATCTGTAGTGGTTCGCTTTGCACAATGTTGCGCAAGAGTTGAGCGCCATCAAGAAGCATCAACACCGACTTGCTGGTTGCCAAGTCGAGACCTAGGCGGGCAATTGCTCCAGATCCATCGGCTCCGGAATCCGAGATGTCTTTTGCGAATGCTGCGAGAACCAACGCATCTGTGTACGCATTCGTTGAAGTTGCAGCACAAATTGCTTCGACGGTAGGAAACTGTAATGAGTGTGTTGGGTCGAGTTCGGTTGAGTCACTCGAACGTGCGGCCATTGCGTCAGACACTTCGGGGAGTGCGCGTTGGATGAACCCAATGGTTTCCAACAAGCGCCATGCTCGTGCAGAGCCATGTCGCAGTACACGAAGTAAACCAATCGTTGCGTCTTCGTCCCAACTCACTGTTGCATTGCGATGCAGTGCAAACCAGTCGAGCAACTGACCACTCGGACGTGCATCCACTGCGAGTGAGGCCGTTGCTAATCCAATTTCTACAAGCGAGCGCACAGGAGGCGAGCCATTGAGCACAATTTGCCCATCAATATTTGCTACCCAGCCTTCGAGAGGTCTGGCTGCATTAATGCTCTGGTCTTCAACAGCTTCTGCCTGTTTGCCAAGTCTCCATCGCAACAGAGGTGGTGCAACGAGTGTGGTGACGAGCACGACTACAAGTACCGATCCGTATAACTCTTTTGATAGAGCACCAACGCTGAGCCCAATGCTCGCAAAAATAAGACCGACTTCGCCGCGAGGCAACATTCCAAAACCAATTGTCCACTTGTCGCCGCGCGAACCAAGTGCGCCAAGAGCGGCTGCAATTTTTGTGATGATGGCAATGGTTGAAAGCAACAGTGCAATTCCTAAAACGCGCGGGTCTGCCATTGCTCGAATATCGGTAGTGATACCGATGTTCAAGAAAAAGATTGGCACAAAAATTTGTGCAATCGATGAAACGTCGCGCTCTACACGCTCATGTGCCGCGATGCGTCGCAGTGCAAGACCGGCCACAAACGCGCCGATAATAGGTGCGAGGTGAGCTTTGTCTGCAAGCACCGAAAAACCAAGTGCGATACCGATTGCAACCACCGACACCGTTGAGGCAGAGCGCGCACCCTTTGCAATGCGTGCAAAGAGTTGAGGGAAGATGGTGAAGCCAACGGTGCTTGTGACTGCAAGAAAACCGATTGCGAGTCCGATGGTTGATGCAATAGTGCCAATGCCCACACTGCCTTGTTCAACAATGCGTGTGACCACAGTGAGGATGATGAGTCCGAGCACGTCGTCAACAACTGCAGCGCCCAGCACTGTTCGCGCTTCAACAGTTGCTAGTGCGCGCAAGTCGCCAAACACTCGTGCAGTGATGCCGATTGAAGTGGCAGTGAGTGCAGCACCAACGAAGAGCGAAGTGTTAGTTGATTCGCCGAGCAGTGAGCTTGCACCAAAACCAAGCGCCATCGGCAGCACCACGCCAATGATCGCAACCAGGATGCTCGCGCGACCAACACTCTTGAGTTCAATAATGTCGGTTTCGAGTCCTACTTGGATGAGCAACAAGATGACGCCAAGCTCGGCAAGAAAAAACAGCATGTCGCCGGTGTTGACGAGGCCCAAGACTGACGGACCAATCAGGATTCCAGCAAAAATCTCGCCAATGACAGCGGGCACGTGAATGCGATCAGATACTTCGGCAGCTACTTTTGCCACGATCAAAATGATTGTCAGATCCAGCAAAATGCGCCCAATATTGAGCGTCTCGCTGGCGCTGCCGAGAACTGTATTGATCATGGAATAATTCTACGAGTCAATTGTCACGGCTCTGTTAACGCCGTACTGCGTTGGCGTGACGTGCGCTTGGACTGGAGTGCTTGTGAGCGGGCAGAATAGAGGCATGATCGAATACACCCCAGAGGCAGAGACATTTAGAACCGAAGTACAAACATGGCTTAAAGCCAACCTGCCGAAAGGTTGGTTCGACAAAGGCTTCGAGATGTCGTCGGCCGATCGCAAAGCATTCAATGAAGGATGGCCAACAAAGTTGTTTGAAGGTGGTTGGATTTGTGCAACATGGCCAGTCGAATACGGCGGCAAAGGTTTGTCAACATTGCAAGGCGTTGTGTTGGCAGAAGAGTTTGCAAATGCAAAGGCTCCGATGCGCGCCGATTTTTTTGGCGACACTCTCGTAGGACCAACATTGTTGCAGTGGGGTACAGAAGAACAGAAGCAAGAATTTTTGCCACAAATTTTGAATGGCAAGATGCGCTGGTGCCAAGGCTTTAGTGAACCAAACAGCGGTAGTGACTTGGCAAGCCTCAAGACCACTGCAGTCCTCGACGGTGACGAGTGGGTTATCAACGGACAAAAAGTTTGGACAACCGG
>WLKU01000115.1 GCA_009701105.1 Actinomycetota bacterium
ATGCCGTCGATGGTGCGCACTCGTTTTGCAACACCGACAATTGGTCGCGAATGGATGATTGGCATGGAAGGTATTGCACAATCTGATATCTCGCCTGAAGGAATCGTGATTGTGCAGAGTGCGCAATGGCACGCTCGCACTAATCGTTCGACACCTTTGTTGCAAGGTGTGGCGTGCAGAGTGGCGGCTATTGATGGCATCACTCTTGAAGTAGAACCGCTCGAAGGTGCAGCGCGCGACTATCGAGAGATGCGCAAACCAGCCAGTGAGTAACGATTCGTCAGCCCGCAGAACGGCCGCTGAAGTAGCACCGCTTCAACCACTTGACTGGTTGCTATTGCTCACACCCGGCGTGGTGTGGGGTTCTTCGTTTTATTTTATTGCGATTGCTTTGCGATCGTTTGCACCAGGCATGATCACGCCGATGCGTGTAGTGCTCGGTTGTATCACACTGACGTTTGTACCTGGTGTGCGAGCCCCAGTGCCGCGTAGTGCGTGGCGCAACATTGTGTTACTTGCGCTTGTGTGGCTCGCGGTTCCGCTCACCGTCTTTCCCTATGCCGAACAGCACGTATCGAGCAGTGTGACAGGCATGCTCAACGGCGCAACGCCATTATTTGTAGCCATGGTTGCTGGGGTTATTGCACGACGATTACCACCTCGTGGACAGATTGCCGGTCTTGCCATTGGATGTATTGGAGTTGTGCTGATTGCATTGCCGAGTATTCGTGAAGGTTCATCGAGTTCGTTCGGTGTTGCACTCATCATTGGTGCGCTGATGTTGTACGGGTTTGCGCTCAATATTGCGAGCCCGCTTCAGCAGCAATTTGGTGCCCTTCCAGTGTTGTGGCGTGCAGAGATCGTTGCGGTTGTGATGCTTGCTCCACTTGGCATCTATTCAACTTTGAACAACGATCGACCATTTGAATGGGTTGCACTTGCCGCAGTGCTTGCACTTGGTGTGCTTGGCACAGCAGTTGCGCATTATGCGATGGTGATGCTTGCTGGTCGACTTGGATCGACACGTGCATCAGCAAGCTTGTATTTGATGCCAGCAGTTTCACTCGCTCTTGGTGTTGTCGTGAACAACGAAGATGTGGCACTGCTTGCAATTGTTGGCAGTGGAATCGCAGTGCTTGGAGCTTACGTATTAAGTCGCAGTCGCCAAAAGATTGCCTAACAAGTTTTAGAGTTTTACTCCTGCAATGCGCACGTCATCGCGACGGCGAGTAACACCTGTTGCATCCAAATGATTAATCAGCGGCAGCGCATATTTGCGTGATACACCAAGATGTTCACGAAACTGGGCAACGGTAAAGCCCTGCGGGTTGGCAGCCAGTAACTGACGCGCTGCAGAAACTGCGGTGTCAATTGCGGAGGAGTGAAAATACAACTCTTCGCAGTGCACGAGAATGCCGCGCTGTACCAGTTGACGAATGATTGCTTTTTCAAATTGCTCAGGATCTGATGGCATGCAACCTGCATCCGCAAACTGTTGCACCATGGGGTGAAGTGCAACGTCGTTTGCGTCGGCGCTGCGAGCACGACCTTCACGCACGGTGATATTCGTAAGGGTCGGTAATACAAGTCGTTGCTGAGCGGAAAGCGTGGCGACATCGACTCCGAGGTCTTTCGATGTAGTAATGAGTGCCACCACCTCTTTGCTCACCTTGGTCTGATTGCTGGTGGTGGTGACCCACCCATCGAGCGCCTGCTCAACTTCGGATATATCAACATTGCGGCCAGCAAGCAGGCGCAACTGCTCCATTTGCACCCAGCCACGCTCGGCAACCAAACGCTGGATCTCTCGATTGGGCTTGGCCTTAGACGAACGCAGTATTGGCTGGATGTCGAGTACCTCGCCACCACCAATGGTTTCATCACGACCGGATTCGCGCAGAATAAAACGATCACCAGGTGCAAGTGGAAGCATGTCGGGAAGTAAAACTCTGATGAAACCTGTTTCACCGCTTTGGACACTTGTTGAACCAATGGTGTGCAACACGACCTTTATTTCTCGTGAGCCGACATACATCATGTAACTGCCGCGTTTTGAAACCGCGTGTTCAATCGACTCCAAAACTTTGAGCGATGCATCAAATTTGTTGGTGCCGAGCCATTGGCCATCGACAACCAAGACATCACCACGACTCACAGCAGAATGGTCGACTCCTGTTATGTTGAGAGCACATCGGTTGCCTGCTTCAAGCTTGTCAAGAGAAATTCCGTTGGACTGAATGCCGCGAACTTTGACCACGATGTTGGTTGGCTGTAGCAAAAGTTCGTCGCCAACGCTGAGTGCTGAACCAGTGAGTGTGCCTGTAATGACCGTGCCAGAACCTTTCGCCGCAAACGAACGATCGACCCAAATGCGGGGTCGGTGTGTATTGAGGACTGGAGGCAACGATGCAATGAAGTCGCTCAGTGTGTTGCGAAGTGTGTCAAGCGTTGCTGAGTTGTGTACGGAGACTTGTACAACCGGCGCGTCTTCGAGAAATGTAGAACGAACATGACGGTGGACACTGTCGAGCGTGAGCGCCAGGGCCTCTGCATCAACCAAATCTGTTTTGGTGAGCACGATGACACCCCGTGTAATGCCAAGCGCATCAAGGATGCGCAAGTGTTCTTCAGTTTGTGGTTTCCAACCTTCATTGGCCGCGACCACAAACATGCACGCATCTATCCCGCCGATTCCAGCGAGCATGTTGCGCAAAAACCGCACGTGGCCAGGTACGTCAATAAAACCAATCTGTTGCTCCGCAATTTGGGTGAAAGCAAAACCAAGATCGATGGTGAGCCCGCGGCGTTTTTCTTCTTCCCAACGGTCTGGGTCGGTACCCGTAAGAGCTTGTACGAGTGATGATTTGCCGTGGTCGACATGGCCAGCTGTGGCAATTATGCGCATGTGTGGTTACCGAACTGGAAGAGACTTGAGCGCTGCAATCAATTCGTCGTCATCGTGTGCAAAACATGAACGCAAATCAAATACGGTGCTGCCGTCAACGACACGTGCAATGATCGGCAAGGTTCGTTTGCGCAATGCTGAAAGATGATTACCTGTGACCACAATGCCGATCGACGGTATTGATGCTCCAGGTGTGGAACCGGCACCTGGGAGTGCGAATGTCTCAACGAGTTTGCCAACACCAGTTGCATCGATGATGTGTTGGGCGCGGATGCGCAATGTTTCCGTTGGCGTCGTGGCCATTGCCCAAAATGGAATGTCGGTAGTGACACGTTTGTCGAGGTAGGCAAGCGCCACATCTTGTAATGCAGATATCACGAGTGCGCCTGGGCGCATCGCACGTGCAAGTGGATGAGCATTGCACTGAGCAATGAGGTCTGCGTTGCCAGCAATGATGCCGCACTGCGGGCCACCCAAGAGTTTGTCGCCACTAAATGTGACAAGTGATGCGCCTGCTTGTAAAGCTTGCTTTGCTGCAGGCTCGCCGGCCAACCAACTTGGGGCGGGGCCACTCAGCCATGGGCAGGTTTCGTCAATAAATCCAGAGCCGATGTCGGCAACAACCGGCACACCAAGAGTCGCAAGTTGGCTTACTGGTGTCTCTTCGACAAAACCATTGACACTGAAATTAGATGGATGCACTTTCAGGAGCAGTGCAATATCGTTTTTCTTTGACTCGACAGCTTTTGCATAGTCACGCAAGCGCGTGCGATTTGTTGTGCCTACGTCGACAAGTCGTGCACCACTTTGCTCGAGCACATCAGGGATACGAAACCCTCCACCGATCTCGACCGATTCGCCGCGCGACACCGCAACATCTCGACCACTTGCAAGTGCACCGAGCACGAGCATGATGGCTGCAGCATTGTTGTTGACAACGAGCGCTGCCTCTGCTCCGCACATTGTGGCAATGAGTTTCCCGATAGAACTTTGACGCGAACCGCGCTCGCCCGTTGCAAGATCAAACTCAAGTGTTGATGCGCGAGCTTGTCGTGAAAAGTGAATGGGTGCCCGACCAAGGTTGGTGTGCAGCAAGACTCCTGTGGCATTGACTACGTCGCGCAACAAACTGGTGTGAAATTCGGCTGCAAGACGGTCGGCATCGGCGGGATTGCCAGCCGCAATGGCTGATCTTGCGCAATCCACAAGCACGGCATGGGGAAGGTCGTGGCGCACAGCCAAGTCACGCGCGAGGGCATCGACCGATGGTGGGCGCTGTGAGTCGTTGGGATTCACGTCTAGCAACCTACTGTCATAGAGATGAATGCCGACAGGTCAGAAGCAAAAACCGACTTTGACCCACTTTCTGTGCCCGTGCGCCCAGCCGCCACCGTGATGTTGGTGCGTGACCATCCAACAAATGGGCTTGAGGTTTTTATGTTGCAGCGCACTTTGCAAGCCGTGTTTGCAAAGGGGATGTATGTGTTTCCGGGCGGGCGAGTAGACGCTGTCGACAACGGCCACGAATTGGAAGCGGTATGCGATGGGTTGAATGATGCTGAGGCCAGCGCATTGTTGGGTGTACCCGCAGGTGGGCTCGCTTATTGGGTCGCTGCAATCCGCGAATGCTTTGAAGAAGCCGGCGTGTTGCTCGCACGATCAACCGAAAGCAATGATGTCGTGCGATTTGATGATGAAGCAAAAGTTGATCGCTTTAATCTTGCACGCCACGAAGTACATGACGGAACGCTGTCACTCATTGATCTATGTGCCCAAGAAAAATTGCGTTTG
>WLKU01000116.1 GCA_009701105.1 Actinomycetota bacterium
GAGTCTGAGCAACTCGGGTCGCACGATCGCCCAGCGACACTGACGTCGAAACCTGTCAGCCCCATTGAACTTTCGTAACGGCTTCAGTGTAGGGCGGGGGTGTGCGAACTTGACTACTGCTGTGCTTGTCTGCGGTTACGCCCAGCTTCACGGCGCATTTCCAACTCAGATTCTTTTTTGGCGATCGCTTGTCGGCGGTCGGCTTTTTGCCGGCCCTTGGCAAGTGCAAGCTCAACTTTGACTTTGCCTTTTGATAGACGTAATTCGAGTGGCACGAGCGTCAGTCGCTCTTGGGCAATGCGGTCTTGCAATCGACGAATCTGTTCTTTGTGCATGAGCAACTTGCGGCGGCGAGTTGGGTCGTGCGCATCAGAACCGTTAGCAAATGCGTATGCGCCGATGTGCATTCCGTCGAGCCACATCTCGCCGTTGCTTGCGTGGGCGTAGGCATCGGCGATTTGTACTTCACCAGACCTGATGCTCTTAACCTCGCTTCCGAGCAGCACAATTCCAGCCTCGACGACATCAATGACGTCGTAGTCGTGGCGTGCTTTTCGGTTGCTCGCTAGCAACCTGTTGTTCTCGGGGTCTTCAGGATTCTTCATTGTTCGTTTCATCATACGGCTAGCCTGAAATCGCTATGACGAGTGATCCAACGCGCCCGCTGCAGGTTTCTGCATCAATCATGAAGCAAATCGGTGATCACGCCATTGCGTGTTATCCCGAAGAAGCATGTGGGCTGCTTGTTGGATCGGGAGCCACCAACACGGTGCTTGAGTTTCACCCAACCGAAAACACAGCCAAGTCGGCTCGGGTGTACACCATCAATGCTCGAGAGCATTTGATCATCGAGCGAGATGCAGAGAATGCGGGTCTTGAGGTAATTGGTGTCATTCATAGCCATACTCACACCGAGGCCTATCCGAGCGGTACCGATGTGGCTCAGGCACCAGACCCAACCTGGCACTACATGATCGTGACCCTCAAACGGGGAGTGCCCGAACCCCGCAACTATCGCATCATCAACGAAGTGATTACCGAGACACCGATCCAAGTGTCATAAGGCTCTTAGCCTTGCTGTGCGGAGTCTTGGCAGGCTCGGTACAATTATGACCAATGCAGTCAACAATACAGAGTTCCTCTAGGGCGCTTCATGAGAGTGTCCTCAGCCTCATCGGCAACACGCCGTTGGTGGACGTCAGCAACCTTTCGCCTAATCCTGCTGTGCGACTCTTGGCCAAATTGGAAAATCAAAATCCATTTGGATCGGTAAAGGATCGCATCGCATTGTCAATGATTGATCAGGCAATCAAAGAAGGTGCACTTGTTCCTGGTCAGCGGATCATGGAGCCATCGTCTGGCAACACTGGCATCGCACTTGCTGCGATTGCTGCGATCAAGGGAAATCCAATCACTATTTTGATGCCTGAGAGTGTGTCAATCGAACGTCGTCAGATGCTTGAAGTCTTCGGTGCTGAAATCATTTTGACACCTGGTGGAGAAGGTTCGAATGGTGCAGTGAAACGCGCCGAAGCATTGGCTCTCGAGCATCCCGAATGGTGCTTCATGCACCAATATCAAAACGATGCAAACCCTCGTGCGCATTATGAAGGCACTGGTCCGGAAATCTGGCGTGACTGTCCAGAGATCACGCACTTCGTTGCCGGCCTCGGCACAAGTGGCACGCTGATGGGTGTTGGTAGGTATTTGAAAGAACAAAATTCTGAAATTCAAATCATTGCTGTAGAGCCACCGTTGGGTGAGCGCGTTGAAGGTTTGCGCAATCTTGACGACGGTTACATTCCACCAATTTTTGAAAACTGGCACGGCATCGATGTGCTGGATCGCAAGCGCGTGGTTCGCCCTCGCGAAAGTATTGAAATGACTCGGCGCATGGTTCGAGAGTGTGGTGTATTTGGTGGCATCTCAGCCGGTGCGTCACTTGCAGGTGCATTGAAAGTTGCGAGCGAAATTGAAGAGGGCACAATTGTGTTCATCATTTGTGATGGTGGTTGGAAGTACTTGTCGACAGGTGCATACACGGATGATTTAGATGCAGCAGAAGCATCAGCCGAAAAAATTATCTACTTTTAATTTTTTGTTTCTAGCCGCCAGCAACAAGCACGACAAGGCCGAGTAGCACAATTGCTGCAGAGGTAATTCGTCTGCGATGGTCGCCTTCGTTGAGCATTTTCCAACCAGCAAAGGCAGCGATAACGACACTTGATTCCCGAAGTGCTGCCACATAACCGACTGGCGCATGTTGATAGGCGATCATGATCAATGTGTAGGCGGTGGTTGACGCAATGCCCGCAAATCCAAATCGTTTCCAGTTACTTTTTATTGCTGGGATCATCTCCGTTCGTCGAGTGGAGCTAACCCAAAGTGATGTGATTAAGCCAGCGCAGACGTTGAGAGCTAGCGCGTATCCAATTGCGTTTGATTGTCGGGTTCCGTGACCGTCAACGACCGAGTACACGGCAATCGACGAAGCAACAGAGAGTGCAGCGCCAACGACGTGCCACGAACCGCTGGTGGCAAGGACGAGTAGGCCAGCAACTACCAGCAAGATCCCGAATGCTGAAAGATATGAAATCGTGTCGTGCAAAATCAGAACACCACCTAGTGCTGCAGCAAGTGCTCCGCCACCGCGAACTATTGGATACGACATCGAAAAGTCACCGCGATCGTACGCACGTGAAAGCAACAAAATGTATGGCACGTGAGTTGCACCGCTTACTGCAGCCCAACCCCAGGCAATTGATGGTGCGCCGGAAACAATTGTCCAAGCCAAAATCACAACTCCAGAGAGTGCGCCACCAATTGCAAATTGACCCCACAGTGCTATTCGTTTGTCTCCACTTTGTTTGACAGAGATGTTCCATGAGGCATGCAGCACTGCTGCAACGAGCGCGAGAACGGTCGCAAGAAGCACCTTTGCAGGCTATTGCAATGACATAAACTCAAAGGCGATGCCACTGTCCAACAAAGTTTCCAGTGACAGCCCAATTGGCATGTTCGATTCAGGATTCGGTGGCTTGACTGTCGCAAGAGCCCTCATCGATTTGATGCCGCAAGAAAATTTGGTGTACATCGGTGACACAGGTCGATACCCGTATGGAAATAAACCGGCTGATGAAGTGCGCGGGTACGCAAAAGAGCTGGCATGGAGTTTGGTGCGTGAATACGGCGCAAAGATGATTGTCGTTGCGTGCAATACAGCAGCTTCAGTGGCACTTGATGAGCTTGTAGATGATCTGCCAGTGCCAGTGATCGGAGTTATTGATCCAGGTGCGCGAGCACTTGTGCGGGTGACAAGGAATAACAAAGTTGGAGTCATTGGTACGGTCGGCACAATCTCGTCTGGTGCATACGTGCAGGCAATTCGAACAACAGGTGCTTCAGTAGCTCTCACAAGTGCAGCGTGCCCAGGTTTTGTCGAGTTTGTAGAGAGAGATCAAACCACTGGCGATGAAGTGATGGTGTTGGCTGAGCGCTTACTTGCGCCAGTGCGTGATGCTGGGGTTGATTCGTTACTGCTTGGGTGCACCCACTACCCGTATCTTTCTCGTGTGATTAGTGATGTGATGGGACCAGGGGTCGTGCTGGTGTCGAGCGCCGACGAAACTGCATTTGTTGTGAAACAAGAATTGGAAGCAACTCAGTTAATGCGCAACGGTGATGACAACTTGACTGGTGATCATAAATTTCTATCGTCCGGAGATATTGCTTGGTTTGCGCAACTGGGAAGGCGTTTACTCGGCCCCGAGCTTGAGACCGCTACGCAATGGTCGAACAACAAGATCTAACAACAACAGGGAGAAATACACATGGCACGGTTTGATGGCAGACAAAACAATGAGTTGAGGCAGATGAGTTTTCAGCGCGACTTCACCGAGATGTCGGCTGGCTCGGTGTTGGTCTCATTTGGAAAAACGAGAGTGCTGTGTACGGCATCAGTGGATGAAGATGTGCCGCGTTGGATGAAGGGCAGTGGAAAGGGTTGGGTGACGGCCGAGTATTCGATGCTTCCTGGCTCGTCACCCGAACGCGTGGATCGCGAGGCTGCTAAAGGTAAGCAGTCGGGTCGCACAGTCGAGATTCAACGTTTGATCGGCCGCGCATTGCGTTCGTCGTGTGACATGAAGGTATTGGGTGAGCGCCAGATATTGATTGACTGCGATGTACTGCAAGCCGACGGTGGCACTCGTACAGCAAGTATTTGCGGCGCATTCTTGGCGTTGCATGATGCGATCACTCGTGTGCAGCAAAACGGTGGTATTACCGCAAACCCATTGCATTCTTTATGCGCAGCGATCAGCGTTGGTATTCACAACGGCACGCCGATCATTGACCTTCCATATGAAGAAGATTCAACGGCAGAAGTAGATATGAATGTGGTGATGCTGCAGCCAATTGCTGGCGGCGAAGCAACATTTGTAGAAGTACAAGGCACTGCCGAAGGAAAAGCATTTAGCCGCAGCGAACTTGACGTGTTGCTCGGTCTTGCTTCAGACGGAATCGGACAAATCTTTAACATGCAGCGTGAAGTCATCTCCGTGCCACCAAGCAAGCGCGCACTGGGGAGATAATCATGCTGCGCGTTGCGTGCGCGTCGGCAAACCCACACAAAGTTGCAGAGATCATTGA
>WLKU01000117.1 GCA_009701105.1 Actinomycetota bacterium
GACCTCAATGGAGTTGGTCGAGTGTTGTTGCGCGCGAGCGGGACCGAGCCGTTGGTGCGAGTGATGGTTGAGGCTCAGTTTGAAGAAACTGCAAATAGCGTGGCACAGCGGTTGGCAGCCAGTGTGATCAAGCGCCTTGGCGGATCTCGGTAGCCTGTAATACATGTGCGGCATCATTTGTATCGTGTCGCGGCCCTCGGCCCGGCCACTGCCATTAGCAGCAGACTTGCTGGACGCACTTGAAAAGTCAATAGCAGCAGGCAACATCGGCGCGATTGCCGATTGCGCGACGCATGTAGCAGCAGTTGATGCAGCATTGCGCGGCGAATCGGGCACTGCGGCATTGGTAGACAACTTGCAACTCGTGAGTGGGCTGGTTTCGCGCCTTGATCAGCTGGATGCGATTGCTTTGAAGGCAGAGCAAGTGTTGGAGGCAGCGACCGGCTTAAGTACGCAAGAAGTCGAACGTCGCAGCAACGAATTAATTGCACTGCGGGATGCAACGTGGTCACTGCGCAATGATCGTTTGCGCACTGCAAAACTTGTGGGAGAACTGGCTGGCAAAAGCGCAAGCGACAGTGCTCGAAATGCATATCTTTCGATTCAGCAATCTTTTTCGGCACTCGACCGTATGGAAGTGCGAGGGCGCGACTCTGCTGGCATCAATTTGTTGGTGTGGGGACATGGGATTGATGCAAGTGATGCACGAGTGCAGCCACTGCTCAAAGGTCGGCTTGACGACAATTTGTTTACGTCTGGTTCGGTGCGCGTTGGTGCGGGTGCGAGGGCGTGGTCGTTTGTTTACAAAGCAGCTGCCGAAATTGGCGAACTTGGCGACAACACACGAGCCATGCGCCAAGCAGTTACCAATGATGCACTGCTTCGCTTGCTGGTGAGTCAGCCTGGTGCGAAGTTGTCGGTGCTGGGACACACGAGATGGGCAAGTGTTGGCATTATTTCTGAAGCAAATGCGCATCCAGTCAACAGTGAAGAAATTGATGTGGACGCTGCACTGCCGTATTTGGTTTCGGCACTCAATGGCGATGTCGATAACCACGCCGATATCAAAGTGCGCAACGGGCTCAAGATTGCCGAGCCAATCACCACCGATGCGAAAGTGATTCCAACTGTCGTTGCTCGCAAGAATGCAGCAGGCGCCGACTTGGTGAGCGCATTTAGGCAAACAGTCGGTGAATTTGATGGTTCGGTGGCAATTGCAACCGCAAGTGCCGACGAACCAAACAAGGTGTTGCTGGCGCTGCGTGGCAGCGGACAGGGTTTGTATGTCGGCATTGCCGAAGACCGCTTCATTGTTGCAAGTGAGCCATATGGCGTCGTAGAAGAAACGCTTCGTTATGTGCGCATGGACGGCGAAGCACTGAGCGACGCAAACAATCCGTCTAGTCGCGGCCAAGTCATCGTGCTCGACGGCGACCTTGCCGGCACAGTTGACGGCATGTCGATGCTTGCCTACGACGGAACCGATTTGGGGTTGAACGAATCACATGTTGCAATAGCCGAAGTGACCACGCGCGATATTGACCGCGGTGAGCACAAGCATTTCTTGGCAAAAGAAATAGGCGAAGCGCCAGCAAGTTTCCGCAAGACGTTGCGCGGCAAGATCGGTGAACGCGACGGAAATCTTTTTGCATCGCTCGATACATCTGTTGTGCCACAACACGTGATCGATGCGTTGTCGGCGGGCAAGATTGCACGCATTCGTGTCATTGGCCAGGGCACGGCTGCAATTGCTGGACGCAGTTTGGTGCAGCTTCTACGCACTCTCGTTGATCATCGAGTGCAAGTAGATGCATTGCCAGCAACCGAGCTTTCTGGTTTTCAGTTGCAACTCGACATGTCTGACACGCTGGTGATTGCAATAAGCCAAAGTGGCACAACCACCGACACCAACCGCACTGTCGACTTGGCGCGTTCGCGCGGAGCATCGGTGCTGGCCATTGTTAACCGCAGGGGCAGTGAATTGGCAGCCAAAGCCGATGGCGTGTTGTACACATCCGACGGTCGTGACGTAGAGATGAGCGTTGCAAGCACAAAGGCGTTTTATTCGCAAGTTTCGGCTGGAGCATTGCTGTCGTGTGCTTTGTCGAGTGCGCTTGGATCGGGCACCGACGCTGCTCGACATCAACTGCTGACTGCATTGCGCACCGTGCCAGATGCGATGAACCGTGTGCTCGAGATGCGACCACAAATTGCTCAGGCCGCACGGCAGTTTGCACCTGCTCGTCGTTACTGGACAGTTGTTGGCAACGGTTTTAACGCGGTTGCGGCCGAGGAAGTGCGCATCAAGTTGTCGGAGTTGTCGTACAAGTCGATTGCGTGTGACATCACTGAAGACAAGAAGCACATTGACTTGTCGTGTGAACCGATGATCTTTGTTTGTGCTGCTGGTTTGTCGGATGGAACTGCCGCTGACGTTGCAAAAGAGATAGCTATCTTCCGTGCGCATAAGGCATTGCCGATTGTGGTGGCAACGCAAGGCGAGCAGCGTTTCGATGCTGCAGCAGCAGTGATCTCGGTGCCACAAGTAGACCCGAGTGTTGCATTTATTTTGAGTGTGATGGTGGGACACATCTTTGGTTATGAAGCAGCCCTTGCCATCGACGCCCTTGCACGACCATTGCGTGCGTGTCGCGAAGTAGTAGAGCATGCAGTGGAGCGTGGCGGAATTGGTAGTGAATTGTTGGTCAAAGTGCGCGCAGAAATTGGCGTGCCAGCAACCAGATTCTTTGATGCACTCACAACCGGCGACTACGACGGAAACCTCGAGCCATCAACTGCTGTGCGAGTGGTGACGATGCTGCGCGACGTGATGGCAAGCGATCCGCTGCAGTCATTTCAAAACAACACCGGCAAGATCAGTTCGCCCGAGGCATTGCTCGATGACTTGACGGCTTCGCTCACACGCTCAATCGACGAACTGACTCGACCAGTTGATGCGATTAAGCACCAGGCAAAAACTGTGACTGTTGGTATTTCGCGCAGCGACGAGGGATTGCTTGACCGAGCACTTGTGCAAGCAGTGCTCAACGCTGGCGTTGCACGCGACAGATTGTCATACAAGACGCTCAAGATCATTGCCGACTTGGATGCTGCAGTTGCAAGCGTTGTTGGCTTTACTCGTTACAGCATTGAAGGCGACGTTGATGGCAACTCTGCAACTGTCAGCGTGGTAGATCGCGGAGGAATTGCGCGCGAACTGACATCGCGAGTTGATCGCAATAGCAACTTGGTGGGCACAAAGCACCGTGTTGCGAGTGATCGCAATGTGTTGGTGGCGCGCGGTAGACGTGACGGCCGCACCGTGATCTTCGTGCCAGAGACTAAAGGCTCGCTCACCACAGGCATCACGTTGTTGCACGTGTTGTTTCACGATCGTTTGCCGGCTGCAGTCATGCGCACGGTGCTGCAAGGGTACGACGACCGATTTAACCGCTTGGTCGACTGGGTGACAGAAACCGAAGGTTCATTTAGAGAAGACCGTCTTGCCGAAGTGTCGGTGGCCGACTTGTTGATCTTGCCGATTACTGAAACAGCAGACCACTGGCGTACGCCAACAACGGGAAACTAGAGCGACCATGCTTGGCATTGGTATTGACGCAGTGGATATTGATCGTTTTCGTCGTGCGCTCGATCGCACGCCAAATTTTCGCACTCGAGTGTTTACTACAGATGAACTAGATGGCTTGTCTGGCAAAAATGATGATGCTCCGAGCCTTGCCGCCAGGTTTGCGGCGCGTGAAGCAACCATGAAAGTGCTTGGCGTTGGTCTTGGTGCTTTCGATATGCACGATGTGTCGATAGAGCGTCAGGCGAGTGGTCAGCCAACATTGCTCGTCACGGGACGGGCGCTCAAACTTGCTCTTGAAAAAGGTATTTCGCAGTGGCATGTTTCGTTATCGCACACCGCACAACTCGCGGTTGCAGTAGTTGCTGCAGCATGACGCAGCGATGGGCGTGGGCCGAGATCAACTTGAGTGCATTGGCACACAATGTGCGTGTGTTGGCAACCGAATCTGCACCAAGTGAAGTGTGGGCTGTAGTGAAGGCCAATGCTTATGGGCACGGTGCACTGCAGTGTGCAACAACTGCACTCGAGAGCGGCGCAACAGGTTTGTGCGTTGCGCTCGCAGATGAAGCAATTGCGCTGCGACAAGCCGGCGTGAGCGCACCGATTTTGGTGATGAGTGAGCAACCACCGCAACAACATGAAGACATGATCAAATACGGGCTCATTGCAACGCTGTACAACAAGGCCACAATTGAGCACTACGCAAGCGTTGCAACACGACTTGGTGTAGTTGGTGCTGTGCACCTCAAGGTCGACACAGGCATGCACCGAGTTGGCACCGAGCCAAAGCAGGCCGTCGAGATGGCGCAACTAATTGCGAAAGAGACATGGTTGCAACTGGATGGAATTTTTACGCACCTTGCAACTGCTGATGTTGTAGACCACGAAGCGACTTCGCGACAAGTAAGTGAATTTGATCGGGTTTGTGAAGAATTGAAACAACTTGCGCTTCTTCCTAGTCGCGTGCATATTGCAAACTCGTCGGCGACGATGA
>WLKU01000118.1 GCA_009701105.1 Actinomycetota bacterium
ATCGTTGTGGTGTCAAACAAAGCCAAGAGCGGCATCGAGGCGTACTTGGTGCCTTCGCCCGACGTGGTCAAGCGTGTGCGAGACAGTGGTCGCACTGAATTGGCGGATCGCTTGTCACTGATCGGCACCGATGTCAAGATCACCATCGCATATCAAGATGTGCCGCGAGGCCTTGGTCATGCAGTTGCCTGTGCTCGTCAAGCAGTTGGCAACGAATCATTTGCGGTGTTGCTGCCGGATGAATTGATGGGCGATGCGTCGCTGCTCTCACAGATGTGGAAGATGCACGATGCAGGTGGCAAACATGTAGTTGGCCTGAAGCAGGTGCCGATGAGCGAAGTGAGCGCATACGGTTGTGTAAACACCACTGGCGCACCTGACAAAGATGGTGTCGTCACAGTTACTGGTGTCGTAGAAAAACCTGCGATCAATGAAGCACCAAGTGATCTCATCTTGATTGGTCGGTATGTATTAGGTGCCGACATGTTTGACATGCTCGACACACTTGCGCCAGCAAAGGGCGGAGAAATCTTGCTGACCGATGCACTGTTGATGGCAGCAACTGCAGGCAACTTATTGGGTGTGGTGAGCGATATCGATCGCCATGACACTGGTACGCCGATGGGTTGGTTGCAGGCTGTGATTGAGATTGCGCTGAAGCGCAAAGATGTTGGCGCAGAACTCTCTACATGGTTAGAAGGAAGATTCAAATGAGCAAATTACAAGTAACAGTTGATCCCAAAGAAGTTGGTATGTCGGCAGAGCGACTCAAGCGCATTGACGAACATTTTCGGGATTATGTAGATGATGGCAGGTTGCCTGGATACACCGTTGCTGTGGCTCGCTACGGACAAATTGCGCACGTGAGCACGTATGGCATGCGCGACATGGAAAGCAAATTGCCAACAGAACTTGACACCATGTATCGAATTGCATCGATGACCAAACCAATTACGTCAATTGCCTGCATGATGTTGGTCGAAGAAGGAAAATTGCAGCTGACCGACCCGGTAAGCCAATTCATTCCAAAATTTCGTCATACCAAGGTGTACGAGAGTGGCACCGCAGAAAAGCCAGTACTTGCGCCAATGAAGGAACCAATGCGCGTCTGGCACCTTCTCTCACATACTTCTGGTCTGACGTATGCGCATAATTATTCGCATGTCGTAGACGAGATGTATCGCAATGCTGGTTTTGGTTTGGTGTCTCATGGCGAGGAAACACTTGAACAGATATGCGACCGCTTGGCAGACGTGCCGCTTGTTTTTGAACCTGGTTCATCGTGGATCTATGGCGTGTCAACCGACGTATTGGGTCGCGTTATCGAAGTTGCGTCTGGAATGTCGCTGAATGACTTTTTCCAAACGCGAATATTGCAACCATTAAAAATGGAAGATACGAGTTTTTGGGTGCCCAAAGAAAAACTGTCACGTTTGGCTGCGGTGTACACACCAGACGAAACTGGATTAAAAGCAGTGCGCTTGCCGTCGATGGAGCAGTCAGTGCTCACTAAGCCAACGGCTTTTTCTGGTGGCGGAGGATTGGTTTCAACTGCTTATGACTACTGGCGTTTTTTGCAGATGCTCGAAAATGGTGGCGAACTTGACGGTGTTCGATTGATCTCGCCAACGACCCTTGATCTCATGACAAAGAATCATTTGCCAAATAATCAAGACGTTTCACAATTTGGACGAGTTGTTGGCGAAGAAGTGTTTTATGACGGCTTGGGCTTCGGTCTTGGTTTTGCAGTGGTGATTGATCAGGCAAGAACGAAAGTTGCTTGCTCTGATGGCACATACAGTTGGGGTGGAATATTTAGTACCGCATTTTGGATTGACCCTGTCGAAGAGATCACTGCAACTTTCTATACGCAATTAATACCTTCAACGATCTATCCAATACGCCCATTTTTGCGCAGCATGGTGTACGGCGCAATTATCGAATAGCGGTGGTCAATCGGCGCGAGAGAATGCGCCGGGTTCATCAATCACAAAACCAAACTCGTCAACACTGACTTCTACTGTTTTGTTTTGCGCAAGACTGATGTATTGCCAGCGATGAGTGTCGAGCCGCGTATACATCTGTGGCACCACAGTGACGCCAAGTGTCTCAGTGTCTACGGTGATTACGTTCTGGGTTGACGAATGCCCTACATGTAGCGGCAGCCTGTGAATCAGTATCGAGTTGGTAAAAGGTGTGCCTTGTAGATCGATGTCGATGCAACCATCCAATTCAGTGCGATGGTCGCCATTCATTTCGCCCCACCTGCCGTGGCCGTCGGTTGCGAGCCACAAGTCGGGCTCGTCCATGTCTCGAAACAGCAAAAACTGCTGCACGACCCACATTGCCGACATACGGATAACGAAATGAGCATTTTCAGAACCCAAAACTCCGTTGGCAGTCCAGCCCTCGTTTTCCCACAACAGATCAACGTGACTCGAGTGAGGTGCGGCAACGTGCTTCCATGCTGCACGATGACCTGAGGCAGGAAGGGCCGAATAATGAGCTGGGGAGCCAGAGTGTGAATTACTCATAGTTACAGCCTGTCATGTGGCGGTACCGTAGCGAGATAATGATCGAGATTAGTGAGGCTCAAAAAACCGTGCTTGATGCATGTGATGTGCTTGTGCCGGTTGATACGTCGTGCGAGCAGATGTCGGGCAGAGTGTTGGCGCAGAATGTGGTGGCGCCAGAGAATGTGCCACCCTTTGCCAACTCGGCCGTGGATGGCTACGCAGTGCGCACTGCTGATACTCAAACAGTGCCAACTGAACTGGTTGTTGTAGACACGGTTGCAGCAGGTGCCGAACCAAAAATCGCCGTCGGTGACGGCCAAGCAATACGCATCATGACAGGTGCACCGATGCCACAAGGCGCCGACGCAGTAGTGATGGTTGAAGACACGCAACGTGTTGGTGATGACCGGGTGTCGATTGGTAAAGCAGCAAAATTGTATGACGCGATTCGTGATGCAGGTAGTGACGTAAACAAAGGTGACACTGTGTTTGTTGCGGGCACTGTGCTCAATGCTGCCGGTGCCGGAGTGTTGGCGAGCGTGAATGCGCGTGTAGTGCAGGCATACCCGCGCGCACGTGTTGCGTTGTTGTCGACTGGTGACGAATTGGTGACCGACGGATCACCGCTCAAGATCGGGCAGATTCGCGAAAGCAATTTGACGATGCTGGATGCAATGATTGCCGCGTCGGGATGTGAAGTGATCAATCTGGGAATCATTAAAGATGATGAAGCACTGCTTGAGCGAGTGTTGCTTGAAGTAATTGAGCGATGCGATGCAATCGTGACAAGCGGTGGCGTGAGCATGGGCGACTTTGATGTGGTGAAGGCAGTGTTGTCGCGCATCGCAAAGATGCAGTGGATGCAACTTGCGATTAAGCCCGCAAAACCATTTGCATTCGGACAACTTCAAGCATCCGATGGTCGGGTAGTGCCAATTTTTGGATTGCCTGGCAACCCGGTTTCTTCGATGATCAGTTATGAGTTGCTTGCAAGGCCGGCACTGCGCAAAATGATGGGGCACACGCGCGACTTGTTGCGCCCGACAGTGAGGGCAGTTTTGGATGCGCCGATTAAGCGCAAGCAAGACGGCAAGGTGCACTATGTGCGAGTGTTTGGCGGCTTTGAAAGTGACGGTCGCTTGCATGTGCGCGACACTGGCCCTCAAGGCAGTCACCAACTAGCGGCAACTGCTCTTGCGAATGGCCTCGCATACGTGCCAGACAGCATGGGCATTGAGGCTGGCACCGAAGTTGATGTCTATGTCATCGGTGAGTTGCTGGGCTAGCGCTTTGTTGCAGAGCCGTAGGATGTGGTCATGGAACTGATCGATCCATTTGGACGTACCGTGCGCGACTTGCGCATCTCGATTACTGATCGCTGCAATTTTCGTTGTACGTATTGCATGCCTGCAGAGGGCATGAAATGGCTGCCTCACACGGAAGTACTGTCATATGAAGAACTGCATCGCCTCGCATCTATCTGTGTAAACCACTTTGATGTTGATGGCATTCGACTCACCGGTGGCGAACCGACTATGCGCGCGCACTTGTCCGTGTTGGTGCAAAAACTTGCGGGGTTGATTGTGCCTGCAACTGCCAACTCGCCGCGTGCAGGCAAACCAATTGATCTTGCGATCACCACCAATGGCGCAACGTTACGACTCATCGCACAAGAACTGCACGAAGCCGGGCTCAAGCGCATCAACATCTCGATCGACACGCTGAAGCGCGAACGCTTTTATGAAATGACTCGCCGCGATGAACTCCAGCATGTGCTTGACGGCATCGATGCTGCGATTGCTACTGGTTTTTCGCCGATCAAGCTCAATGCTGTTGTGCAGCGCGGCATTAATGATGACGAGATTGTTGACCTGGCAACCTTTGGCCGCGACAAGGGTGTTGAGGTTCGATTTATTGAGTACATGCCACTCGATGCGCAGGGCACATGGGAAAACAATCAGGTCGTTGGTCAAGACGAGATTGTTGCTGCAATTGCTGCCGTGTATCCGCTCGAGTTGATGCCTGCTCGCTGTGCTGCACCTGCCGACCGCTGGCGCTATTTGG
>WLKU01000119.1 GCA_009701105.1 Actinomycetota bacterium
CAACGAAGAACTAGCAGCAGCACGCCCGTTGCTCACCACGCCGATTTACGACCGCTTAATTGAGCACAACGCAGTAATGGGCGTTGGTTTCGGTCTCGAGCACCCACTGTGGTTCCAAGACAAAGATAAAGAACCTGTCGAAGAAGTGACGTTCTACCGCTCAAGCGCGTTCCACAACGTGGGCGAAGAGTCGCGTGCGGTGCGTGAACGCGTTGGCTTCTCCGAAGCTTCCAACTTTGCTAAATACAAAGTGAGTGGCCCAGGTTCGGCTGCGTGGTTGCAAGGATTGTTCACCAATGCATTGCCAAAAATTGGTCGTACAGTGCTGACTGCAATGCTCAACCCGCAGGGGCGCATCGAAGGCGAGTTCTCCGTGTCACGAATTGGCGAAGAAGAGTTCTTCTTGTTCGGCTCACAGGCTGCAGAAGTGCATCACCCGCGTTGGTTCTTGGCTCACTTACCAGAGGGATCGCCAATTCGTTTCGAGACACTTTCACTTTCGATGGTTGGCCTCACTGTTGCCGGTCCTCGCTCGCGCGACGTTCTGCAAAAACTGACCGATACATCGCTAGCAACCAAGGACTTCCCGTTCATGTCATTCCGTCGCGTCAACATCGGCATGGCACCGGTGTGGTTGTCACGCATGACCTACACAGGAGACTTGGGCTACGAAATTTGGATTGCTCCGGAATATCAGCGCTACCTGTTTGACCTCATCTGGGATGCCGGCAAAGAGTTTGATATGCGTTTGTTCGGCTTCCGTGCACTGATCACAATGCGTCTCGAAAAGAATTTCGGCACCTGGTATCGCGAGTTCCGCCCTATCTACACACCGCTTGAATCCGGCATGGAACGTGCGATGAAGTTCGACCACGAGTTCATCGGTCGTGCTGCAGTCGAGGCCGAGATGAAGACTGGCCCGGCACGCAAGCTCGTGATGTTTAGAGTTGACGTCGATAAGGACAAGCCTGCAGACGTGCTCGGTGACGAGCCCGTGTTCCACAACGGCGAAGTTGTTGGTTGGATCACCTCGGGTGGCTATGCCCATTACTCGGGTGTCTCACTTGCGCTTGGTTATATCCCTGCGGCATTGGCTGCAGAGGGCACGACTGGCTTCGAGATCGAGATCATCGGCAATATGCGTCCAGCCCACTTGCAACTCGAGCCTGTGCTCGATCCAAGCGGTTCACGCATGCGCGCCTAAATTTCAACCCCATGAGCACGATTACTCGCATTGAGATCACGCACCATCGGCTGCCTTTAGACCCTCCGTTTCCTGCATCATGGGACACGGTTCCACGCACACACTTCCCCGCCACGATCGTGCGCGTCTTTGACGATGCAGGCAGATGCGGCATCGGCTCCGGCGATTCGATGTACGGGTTTTCCGACTATCAAAAGTATTTCATCGGTCAAGACCCAACCAACATCGACCGACATGCTGCAGTACTTGCAAATATCGAGTTTCATGCAGGACGACCATGGCCACTCGACCTCGCACTGTGGGATCTCATCGGAAAAATCAATGGCGAACCTGTCTGGAAGATGCTCGGCGGGTTCAGCAACAAGATTCGTGCTTACGCGTCGTCGGGCGTGCACCGCCCAATCGCCGACATGGTCACTGTCGCACGTCAAGCCCGCGATCTTGGCTTCCCTGCCCTCAAGGTGCGTTTTGGCCGACCAAAGTTGGATGACGACCTTGCTGTTGTCAAAGCCATCCGCGACGATCTTGGCTCATCACTCGAGTTAATGGTCGACTGCAATCAGGGATGGCGCATGCCGTGGGACATCGCAGCGCCTTGGACAGTTGATCACGCCACAGACGTGGCAAAAGTGCTCGAAGACAATGGCGTGTACTGGATGGAAGAGCCACTGCATCGCGGTGACTATGACGGCATGACTGAGTTGCACAATCGTGTCAAGATCCGCATCGCTGGTGGAGAACTCACGCGCGAACCATACGAGTTTCGAGAACTATTGCAGCGCGGTTGCTTTGATGTGTTTCAACCAGATGTCGTGTGCACGCAAGGCATCACTGGCCTTGCCAAGTTTGCGCACGAAGTCGCTGCAGCAGGCAAGATTTTTACACCTCACACGTGGGGCACTGGCATCGGCGTGATGGGCAACCTGCACGTTACGGCCGGCACCGTTGGCGCTCCATTTATCGAGTTTCCATTTGACCCACCTGAGTGGACAACCGAGCGACGCGACTACATGCTCACCAATACCATCGAAGCCGATGGTGAGGGTTGGATTCACCTTTCAGACGAACCAGGCCTTGGTATCTCACTCAACGAAGACGTATTGCGCAAAACAGCGAGCGATCAAGCAACTTTTTCGTAAAACTACATCTGCACGCGGTGATCATGCGTGTAAATATTTGCCTTACCATCCCGCAAAAATCCAATCAGCGTGATGCCGAATGCATCTGCTGTCTGCACTGCAAGGCTTGATGGCGCACCAACCGCGGCAATTAGTGCAATGCGTGCCATTGCCGCTTTCTGAATAATCTCAAACGACAATCGTCCGCTGCAAAACAACCCATATTCTGTGAGTGGCACAGACTTTTCGAGCACGCTATGACCGATCACTTTGTCGACTGCGTTATGTCGACCGATATCTTCGCGCACAACCTTCATCTTTCCCTTGGCGTCAAACAATGCAGCAGCATGCAACCCGCCAGTGCGATCAAATGTTGGCTGCACCTTGCGCACAGCATCGGGCAACCCGATCAATACCGATGTCGTCAATCTGGGGCCAGATTCGCGATCTACAGGAGTTGTGCACGTCAGCAATTGATCAAGGGACTCGGTGCCGCAGATGCCGCAACTCGATGACGTCACCATTGCTCGTCGAGCCAGCGCCATATCGAATGCGCGCGTCAGCCCAACAGTAACGATGTTGTATTTTTGCTCCTCTTCGCCATTGAGCTCGCAATATTTCACACTCGCAACATCGTTTGGCTCTGTGATCATGCCCTCGGTGAACAAAAAGCCAACAGCCAATTCAAAGTCGTGGCCAGGTGTGCGCATCGTTACCGAAACCGACTCAGGCTCCTGACCTGGCGCACCAGCCCTGATCTCCATCGGCTCTTCAGTAACCACAAAATCTGGCTTGGAGCCCGAACGACCTTCAGCGTTTACTGTCACCACCTTGACATCAGTGGCCCGGCTTCTAGCCGTGCCTGATGGAGAAACCGATTTCATACCTACAGACTAGTTGTCGTCAAGAAAAGCGCGCAGGTTTGCGCTGTTGTGCGGGTGGCGCAACCTAGCCAATGTCTTTTGCTCTATTTGACGCACTCGCTCGCGCGTCACGTTCATCTTTTTGGCCACGTCTTCAAGTGTGTGTGGCTGACCTTCATACTTTCCAATCCCAAATCGCATCGACACAATATCCTGGTCACGCTCTGGCAAATCGCTCAAAGTTCGTTCTACTGCCTCGCCCAGTTGTCTGCGCTCAGTTGATTCACTCGGATCATTTGTTGCATCGCCACTAGCGATTGTGTCGCCGACCGTCAGGTCATCAGAGTCGGTGCCGACAGGAGCATCCAAACTTGTTGTTGATAATGCAAGCTGCATAACGTCCAAAAGTTTTTCGACACTCATCTGCGTGCGCACGGCAACTTCGTCTGGCGTAGGGTCACGTTCGAGCTCAGATGCAAGTTCGCGCTCGGCACGATGCACACGATTAACGATCTCCATCATGTGTCCAGGAATGCGAATGTTGCGCCCCTGATCTGCCATCGCTCTCGTCATTGACTGACGGATCCACCAGGTTGCGTACGTTGAAAACTTGAAACCCTTTTCGTAGTCGTACTTGTCGGCTGCATGCATCAGCCCGATGTTGCCTTCTTGAATGAGATCGGCTAATTGCAGTTCTTTGCGGTCATACCGACGTGCGATCGAGACCACAAGCCGCAAGTTGGCCCGCACCATGTGATCTTTAGCCTTGATTCCATCGGTCACTACACGCTGCAATGCTCGCCTGTCACGCACACCGAGCGTGCCTATACCGCGCTTGAGTTGTACATCGGCATCCAAGCCATCTTTGATTGCTCTGCCAAGACGCTTTTCGTCATCTGCATTGAGTAGATCGACCTGACCAATCTCATTCAGATACATCCGAACTGCATCCGGACCAGTGTCACTACCAATCGCGTGCCTCATGCGTGCTCACCAACTCGTTTGCCCAGCCAATCCAATAGTTCCATCGCCACAGCGTCTGCCATTGTCGGATTGTCAATTTCTTCTAGCAAAATTCGAGCATCACGGTCAGCGCGAATCTCATCTGGATCAGTGATGCGATTGCGATTTGACAACTCTCGACGAACAGCAGCCGAGATCAGATTCTTTGCTTCGGTAAATGGGTCCGAATCAATGTCCGCAACAGCAGCACGCTCAATCACTTCGCGAGCATCTGGATCGGCGGCTTCAAGTGCTCCGGCAATGTTGCCGATCACTGA
>WLKU01000012.1 GCA_009701105.1 Actinomycetota bacterium
ATGGTGTCGCTTTTTGCAGCAATAGCCACGGTGATGCCTTTCGTTTTCTCGCCGAATTGCGAGAAGTTGAGGTCGCTATCGGTCGGATGACCAACAGCATCACATCAGAGCAGATAGCCCCAATGGACATATCCACCCTATCGGCGCAAATTGCCCCACCAGACAACTACTCATATAAGTAGTGTGAATTGCTGTGTTCACTGGGATCGTCGAAGAACTAGGCACTATTGCCCAACGAGAAGGCAGTCGCCTGCGGGTCAATGCCGCTCTCGCCCTCGAGGGTTCTGGTCTCGGCGCATCAATTGCGGTCAATGGCTGTTGCCTCACCGTTGTGGCTACCGATGGTTCGAGTTGGTGGGATGCCGATGTCAGCGAAGAAACGTACTTGCGCACCAACCTTGGCGCGCTGCATGAAGGAGATGTTGTCAACCTTGAGCGACCGATGGCGCTTGGTGATCGATTGGGCGGACACATGGTGCTCGGTCATGTCGATGCTGTTGGCCACGTTGTGTCCCCCGCTCCAGATTTAGTGATTCGCATTCCTCGTGACTTGATGCACCTCATTGTCGAAAAAGGTTCGGTCACTGTTGATGGAATTTCGCTCACCGCATTTGAGCTCACCGCCGACACGTTTCGCGTTGCAGTGATTCCACACACTTGTGCAGTTACGACATTGGGCGTGCGCAAATCTGGTGATGCAGTCAACATCGAGATGGACGTACTCGCAAAGCATGTTGCAAAACTTGTTGAACCACACACAGCCAAGCGCTCGTGGTGGCGATCATTGGTAGGAAAATAAATGGCACGCGATCTTCCACAGCTCCGCGAGAAGATCGACCAAATTGATGCTGCGATTGTTGCACTGCTCGCTCAACGCATGGAAGTGTGCAAAGAAGTCGCCGAAGTAAAAGCTGGAACATCGACTGCGGTAATTCAGCCACAGCGAGTGCGCGAAGTGCTGACGACGCGACGCCAGTGGGCAATCAACAGCGGAGTTGATGCCGACTTTGCCGAACAATTGTTTCGCATCGTGCTTTCTGAAACACATCGCATCGAAGTGGCGCATGATCGAGGAAGCGTTGAGCCAGTCAAAATTGCTGACACGTTGCTCAGCGCACTCGACACTGTTGCCGTTCGCATCGATCATGTAGTCGTTGCAGTCGTGGATCTTCCATCTGCTTCGGCATTCTTGTCATCAATCGGTTTTGCAGTGCGCCCAACCGAAGATGCAGACATCATGACAGCCGATGCCGGTGGCGTCACTGTCGTGCTCGTTGGCCCAGGCAATGACCCTGCCGTTCGTGCGCACTTGGATGCCCATGGTTCTGGCGTGCAACACATCGCCATCGAAGTACTCAATGCCGGTTTCGTGCAGCAAGCACTCGCAGCAGCCGGCATTCCCCTGCTGACCGACGTCGTTGTTGATGCAGCAGGTCACGAACAGCTTTTCACGGTTGTCGACCCAGCAACAGGTGTGCAGTTGGGCTTCATCAGTCGCACTGGTCATCGCGTGCCCATCAGCGGCCACAACGTGCGAGCGCTCTTTTCTGCCCTTGGCAATACCTAACGTCCGAAGTACTCAACGGTTTTTAGGCGTTACGCGCTGCCGCTCTTGCGGCACGTCGTGCTGCAAGCTCCTCTGCCTCACGTTTTTCCAGTCGCGGCACATATAGGAATACGTACAGCGCAACCATCCCAGCGATAACTGCCAAAGTGATGAGTGGCGTTGCACTCGTTTCTTTACCAACTGTGGTGCTGCTGACAACTGCCAAAAACCCAAACAGAACCATGATCGCTATTGCAACTGGCCGACCTCCCAACAATTTAAATGGCCGGTCGACATCTGCTTGACGCTTCCTCAGGCGGAAAACCACAAACGCCGCCGTGGCATAAATCATCATTTCAAGAGCCGCACACATTGAAACGATCATTGTCCATGCACCTGTAATAGCAACAACGACTGCAAGAACCAACGAAGAGACCCCAAGCAAAATGACTGGCACCACTGGAACCGCATGATCATTAAGAGTTGTCAGTGACCTTGGCAATTTCCCTTCGCGTGCTACCGCATACATGAATCGAGACAGTGTTACGAAGCCGCCATTGAATGTGTTCACCGCTGTTAACGCGGTTACAGCAAGCATCAGCAACATTCCCACGTTGCCCATCGTCTGTTCTGCCACTAACAACTGTGGATAGGCCGATGCGCGACCATCCACACCAAGATTCAGGCCCATCGCAACAGCAAAAATTGACTGACTCACTGCAAGCACAAATATCGCGATGAACATTGCCCGCGGGATAATTTTGGGCTTTACAACTTCTTCAGAGTTTGTTGTTACCCACTCGAATGCGGTGTACAAGAAAATTCCAAGAATCAATGCTTGGAGCGGAGAACCACCACCAATCAGCTTCGGCGGTGTTGGTCCTCGCTTAACAATTGCCGTAATCCCAATTCCGATACTTGCCAGAACGACAATTGACGTAACTATTTTTTCAAGAGATCCAGCAAGTTTGATTCCTCTTAGATTCAAAATGGTTGCAAGAACCAAAAGCAGCGCCACGTACACCACGGCGAGCACCCTTCCGTTGCCAAAGGCATAAGCCATTGCTTCACCAATGATGAATGCATCTGCAGCAATAACCAGCACAATTGCCGTCATATACGTAAGCGTGATGATGAGGGCAAGACGATCATTCATGGCTCGAGCCATCCACAACCGAATGCCTGCAGCGGTCGGATAAATACCATCAAGTTCGGAAAAACATGCCCGCACTCCAAGGATCAATACTCCTCCGGCCAAAACCGCAACCCACGCGAAAGGACCACTGATGTAATCCAACATCTGTGCCATACCCAAAAAATTCAAGGCGGCAAATGCAAGCCCGGTCGAAATCGCTGATGCACCACCTAGCGAAAGCGATCTACTCAGTGTCTGTTGCTCATTCATATTCTTTGCTCACTTTCATTGGTTGAGAAATATAAACATCGCCATTGCGTCAAGTCGCATGACATCATCAGCTCTGCCTTGAGTTTTAATTGCGCCTTGCATGTAGTTAGAAACTGGGTTTGCATCGCCCCAAAATATTTCTGCTAAGTCAAAACTTTGACCGCGCACGATGAGGTCTGGAACATTTTCGAGGCCCAACACCAATGGCTGAGACTGACCATTTTTAACAATGTAGGTGAATACTGCACCATCAACGTCAACAGCTTGAATATGAATTCGACATGTCCAATTAGCAAGCGTCTTTCGAGCTCGCGGACTCGCATTGGCGCGATCTACGTATTCGCGTAATGCTTGCTCTAATTCTTCTGCAGAAATTTGTTCTTTTTCGTCACTCACTTCATTATCCCCTCGCGACTCAGTGAGGATAAAACTTCTTCAGCTGCATCCTCCCCTGAACGAATCGCTCCGTCCATGTAACCGTTCCAAATGATTGCGGTTTCAGTTCCCGCCCAGTGAATAACACCCACTGGCTCGCGAAGCAGTGGCCCAAGAGTGGACCATGTACCTGGGGTCATCATTCCCACGTAAGCACCGCGTGAATACTCCTCCTCAATCCAAGCCTTTTCGTAATAAGCAATTGGATTTGCGGCCTGCTCACCCAGCAGACGCACCAAATCTGCAATAACTTCCGCTTTTCGATCTTCGTACGACATTTGTGTCGCAATTCTTCCCAAATGAGAATCCATAAACCCAACGATGACTCCCTCAGATCGGTCTGGATGACTCTGATCAAAGGTGATCTGGACCTTCCCTGTGTCGGATGTGATGTGACCGCTCAATCCAGACTCTCGCCAAAATGGACTCGAATAGACGACGTGCACTTTAAGTACGGATCCCATAAACGATCGCTGCGTCAACTGGTCGCGGACACCACTCATTGGTGGTGAATAACGAATCCGCCCTGCAAGCACAAGAGGAATTGCGACTATCACTCTCTTTGCAGCAATCGAACCGTGTTCATGATGAATCACGGCACCACTATCACTGTGGTCAATTCGCACAACAGGAGAATTGAGCCGCAGTCGATCACCCAATTGTTGTGCGAGACGATTAGAAATTTCTTGTGCCCCTAACGAGACACGAGTTTCCTGTGCACTGTTGATTGTTCCAATCATTTTTTCTACTCCACCGCCCGAGCGGAAATAAAACAATGCATGCAATAGCGAAATCTCGCCAGGCTCGGCAGGAAAAAGCGCTCGGCAAAGCGTACGAATCCAGTCTTTTGCTCCATCGCAATACTGTTGAGATGCGATCCATGTTTCCACTGTCATCGAGTCAAGAATGGAAGCATGCGGATGATTCCATGGCGCACTTGGATCGATCTCCATTGCCTTTGAAGTCAGTTCAACCATCGCATCGACAAGATCTGCGGCTTGCATTGGGTCACCTGTAGGAATTGCGCCGTGATAACGAAGATGAGTTCCATGTGAGTACTGCAGATTTTCGCCATCGCTGTATTGGGTAAACGTTTCTAGACCTAATTCATTGATTAGTGCCAAAACACGATCTTGAGTTGGGCCGACCCATTGCCCTCCATGTTCAACGAGAGTTCCCCCACTTTCAACGACGGAATGTGTGCGTCCACCAACACGATCGCGAGCTTCGAGGAGAATGACGGAAATTCCTTTCCGCATCAATTCTCGGGTTGCGGTAAGGCCGGCTAGCCCCGCACCGATGACGATTACGTCAGTTGACTCCACAGCGATCCCCAATCCACCAAATCAACTTGGTCAAATGACCAAGTTGATTGACCAGAACTATACTGATGGTCCCTCCCCATGTCAAACAGTGATCGGACGTGTTCAAGCCGTGGCTCGAATTAGTGCGCAAGAACGCAGAGAGCAGCTCGTTGAGGCAGCCATCAGGGTGATGTCCAGCGAGGGTCTTGAACGCGCCACAACTCGGCGAATCGCAGAAGAAGCAGGAACCACCCAAGGGGTGTTCCATTATGCATTCCAGGACAAAAACGAATTGCTGACCGCGGTGGTCGGGGCAATAACGCTCGAGATTGAAAAAATTCTCCGCAGATCTGTGGACCCGAAGCAAGGTCTCGCCCAAGCAATCAATGATGCAATCCTTGGCGTTTGGTCTTACGTGCAACGAGATGATGGTTTGCAGTTGATGCAATACGAACTCACTATTTTTTGTAGAAGAACCGAAGGGTTTGAGTGGCTTGCCGAATGGCAATACGCACGATATGCAGCGTCAACACTTGAAATCTTTACTGAATCTTTGCAAGGTCAAAAGCTAAACATCACCCTGCCTGAGCTAACCAATTTCATTGTTGCAGCAGTAGATGGACTCATCATTCAGTATGAAGTTCTACACGACGTATCACGAACCGAAAATGACATCAGGAATGTAGTCACGGCTGCCTGCGCGCTGGCAGGAATTTCTCCACCTAAGCGTGTGACATCCCTGTTGTAGTTTCAGCGGTACTTCTAAATCAGCATTTGCCAAATCGTTGAGAAACGAATCACACAAACAAGAACACCAGGGTTTTCCTCTGGCCATAGAAGCCTCTATTAGTCGCACTGGTCATCGCGTCCCCATCAGTGGCCACAATGTGCGAGCACTGTTTTCTGCCCTCGGCAAACTCTAAGTTCGCAGCCAATTAACCGTGTAACACCCCCGCTCTAAAGTTGCGCACAAGTCCTTCCCCCTCATATCGCAATCACTCGTAAACCAACCGCTAGATCAACTAGCTCAATCCGGTATAGAGGGGCAACAATGCAGACTGCATACGACGTCTTTCATGGCGCGCCGTCAGACATTTCTTCAAGTATCGATTACCTCGATGCGTTTCATACCGACTCCAGCACCGAGCCACAGGTGCGCCTGGCACTTACTCATGTCGCTTCCATGCAATCCTGGCTCGACCACCACAAAGTGCAATTAACTCGTCAATTGTTGGCACTTGCATCAACCACTCCATCCATTGTCCCCCAACAAGTGCTCGCAAGCATCGGCAACATCACTCGTACCGAAGCATTCCGCGAGGTCAATCGCGCCAATACATTGCGGCAGTTCCCTAGTCTCGAGCAGGCATTTGTAGACGGTCGAATTTCTTCGGCCCACATCGATGCCATCACGCGAATTGCCTTTCATCTCGACGATTCTGCGCGCCAACAACTCACCGACCGAGGGGCATGGATCAACACCATTGCTACTCACGCGACTCCCGACAATTTTGCCCGTGCATTAAAGAGCGAAGTTGCTCGCATCCACAATGACGATGGTGTGAGTGTTCTCGAGCGCCAGCGCACCGACATCACCCTCAAGCATTGGGTCGACCGTGAATCAGGCATGTTTTGTGTTAACGGTCGACTCGATCCAGAGAGTGGTCTGCGCTTCATTGGCCGGCTCGACAACACTGTCGAACAGCTCTTTCACGCAGCGGTGCCAACCAACTGCCCCACCGACGACCGCAAGCACGGTCATCTTGCAGCACTTGCGCTTGTTGCACTCGTCGACGGATCCGCTCTCTCGAGTTCATCACCCAACTCACGGGCCGAAGTTTCTGTGGTCATCGATTTGCATACGCTCACCCATGGCTTGCACGACAAGTCAGTGATTCACACAGGTCATGATGTCGAGTTGCCGATCGAGACAATTCGGCGCATGGCGTGTGAAGCCGAGATCATTCCTGTTGTACTCGACTCAAAGGGTGTTGTGCTCGACATCGGTCGCGCCTCGCGACTCGCCACTCGCTACCAGCGCAAGGCGCTCGAGGTCATGTACCCAACATGCGCCATCGCGCATTGCAATGTCCCCAATGCCCAATGCCAGCCGCACCACATTCGTTATTGGCGCGATGATGGCACCACCGACATGCACAATCTCATACCCCTGTGCCCCGAGCACCATCGCTGTGTGCATGAAGGCGGTTGGAAGTTGTCACTGCATGGCGAGTCTCGCCAACTCTGCGTCACCTATCCCGACGGCAGGTCGCTCACTTCGTCACCGACCGATACAGCGCGGAAGGATTTGTTGTATGACATATCGTGATACACTGATCTGTATGCCCGATCTCATTTCGGTTCGCCTTGACACAACCACGCGACGAGCATTGATCAAGTTGCAACAAATGGGCTTGTCACAATCCGATGCAATACGAATGGCGATACAAGATGCAGCATCGGCCTTGCGTGAACCAAAGAAGCTGGCCGCCGAAATGGCTGCACTGGAAGCCGACCCAACAGACAGAGCTGAAATGTTGCTGATAGCAAAATTCATGGAGGATCTCAGTGAATAGGGGTGATATCCATGTTTTCAATCCCCCGAAAAATGGCAAGCATGAAATTCAAGGAAAACGATTTGCAGTCGTAATTCAGTCAGACAGCCTGGCAAATCGATCCGTGATCATCGTCGCTCCAACATCCCAAAGTGCTCGTGAGGCTTCAATCCGACCCGACATCCTTGTGCACCAGCAGTCGACCAAAGTACTTGTTGAACAAATGAGTGCAATTTCGATAGAACGTTTAGGCAAGAAGATTGGTCGCGTAGAAATTGACGAACAGTGGGCAATTGATGATGCGATCCAAGCAGTGCTAGGACTCAATTAAACACCCATTGTGGTTGCAGTCGTGGGCAGACTTGGCTATGGTGGGGTTCGCACGACAATTACAGGAAACTTCGCCCCTCTAACACGGTGAAGCAACTTGGTCGGGCGCTGGCAATCCAACTTCATTCAGGCCCACGGAGGGTTCAGTTGTCGATACATCAGCGCTTACTTGAAACACCCCTCGATCAGTTATTGACTGACGCGCGCGCGATTCGTGACCGTCAATTTGGTAGTCGAGTTACATATTCGCCAAAAGTGTTCATTCCACTCACCATGTTGTGCCGCGACAAATGCGGCTACTGCACATTTGCGCAGCCACCAGCACGACTTGAAAATCCGTATCTATCCGCCGATCAAGTGTTGGCAATTGCCAAGCAAGGCGCCAAATCCGGATGCCACGAAGCGCTCTTCACTTTGGGTGAGCGCCCAGAGTTGCGTTACGACGTAGCCGCCGAATGGCTGAAAGCAAACGGTTTCGACTCAACCGTGCACTACTTGCACGACATGGCAGCACTTGTGCTGAAAGAAACAGGTCTATTGCCGCATGCAAATGCCGGTGCGTTGTATAAAGACGAGTTGGCAATGTTGCGCAGCGTTTCGCCGTCGCAGGGCATGATGATCGAATCGTTGCGCGACGACCTTGATTGTCATCGAGGTGCACCCGACAAAGTTCCACAACGCAGGCTCGACACGCTCGAGTGGGCTGGCGAACTCAAAATTCCATTCACTACTGGCATCTTGGTTGGCATCGGTGAAACTCGCGAAGACCGCATAAACGCGCTTGAAGCAATCGCTGCCTCACATGCTCGACACGGTCATGTGCAAGAAGTGATCGTCCAAAACTTTTTGCCAAAACCACGCACCGGCATGCAACACGAAGCACCTTGCCCGCAAGACGAATACTTGTGGTCGATCGCTGCTGCGCGCATCATCTTGCCTCCAAGCATTCACTTGCAAGCACCACCAAATTTAAGTGACGACTTTGGCATTCTGCTTGATGCCGGAATTGATGACTGGGGTGGTGTCTCACCAATCACAGCAGACCATGTCAACCCGGAACGCCCATGGCCAGCGCTTGACAAACTGCGCGTCGTCACCGAAGAGCGCGGCAAAGCACTTGCTCCACGTCTCACTATTTATCCAGAGTTTGCAATCAACCCAACAGTGTGGGTGGATGAAGCGCTGCACTTCCCTATTCAAGATCGCAGTGATGCCGAGGGTTTAGGTCGCGATGACCCAGGTCAAGTGTGGCCAGAAAAAGTAACTGCAGCAGATGTAGTTCTCGACGGTGCCGAAGTTGTTTTGATTGGTCATCGCTCAACACAGTGGTACTCGGGTGCAAACAATCCGCCACCATCATTGATTGGTTTGCAACATGACGGCACACCTTTTGACGAGGTTGATATCGACCAATTGCGAGGCCCAATTGCCGAGATCCTTCAAGGAGTCCGACTCGGACAGCGAATTAACGAAGCCGAGATTGTCACACTCTTTAGTGCTCGTGGTAAAGAAGTGCGCGCTATTGCAAGAGTTGCTGACGACTTGCGCAAACAAGTTGTAGGCGACGCCATCACGTGGGTGCACAACCGCAATATCAACTACACCAACGTGTGCACATTTAAGTGCAAGTTCTGCGGATTCTCTAAAGGTCCCCTCTCTCTCAACTTGCGAGGCACCCCGTATTTGCTCACGCTCGACGACATCGCCAATCGCGCACGCGAGGCATGGGACTTAGGCGCAACCGAGGTCACGTTGCAGGGTGGCATTCACCCAGACTTTGACGGCGACTATTACATCGATGTCACGCGCGCAGTGAAAGAAGCAGTGCCCGACATGCATGTGCATGGTTTCACTGCACTCGAAGTCACCGAGGGTGCCAAGCGACTCGGCGAGCCGCTCTACAACTACATCATGCGACTTAAAGAAGCAGGTCTTGCATCACTGCCAGGTACTGCAGCCGAAATATTGGACGATGACATTCGCGCAATCTTGTGTCCAGACAAGATCAACACCGAAGAGTGGCTCGAGTGTCACCAAGTGGCCCATGAGGCTGGTTTGCGCTCCAACATCACCATCATGTTCGGATCTGTCGAACATCCACTCAGTTGGGCCAAGCACATCGTGCGCACTCGGGCATTACAAGCACAGACTGGCGGCTTCACCGAATTTGTCGGCTTGCCTTTCGTGCACATGGCATCGCCTATTTATTTGCAGCACAAATCGCGCCGCGGACCAACGTTTAGAGAAACACTATTGATGCACGCCATTGCACGCATCGCCTACCACGGCCTGATTGACAACATTCAGGTGTCGTGGACAAAGATCGGACCAATCGGTGCTGCACAATTGTTGCAAGCCGGCTGCAACGACATGGGTGGCACATTGATGAACGAAAACATCTCTCGTGCTGCAGGCGCAAGCCATGGTCAGGGCATGACCGAAGATGCGTTTCGCGCAATCACCGAGCCAATTGGTCGTTCACTCTTGCAACGCGACACAACATACGGTCGTCCCGACCGAGAGCCCGCACGTAAAGATGCAGTACTAGCTCACTAGGCGCGCGGCAGCAACGTCGAGTTGCAACTGCGTCTTAATTGCTTCCAAGCCATCAAACTTTCGCTCGCTCCGTAAGAAGTGCTCAAACGTCACACTCACTTTTTGGCCATATAAGTCACCATCAAAGTCGAGAAGGTGTGCCTCGAGCAAAGAGTGGTCGGCATGCTCAAAAAAAGTTGGTCGACGACCGAGGTTGATCGCACACGCGTGCACGGAACCATCGTCACACTGAAATTTTCCTGCATACACACCATCGGCAGGTAAGCACATTGCGTTTGGAACTTCGACGTTGGCCGTTGGAAATCCAATTATGCGACCACGTTTGTCGCCGTTGACAACAACGCCTCGCACCTCATAAGCACGTCCCAAAAGGTTCGTTGCAGTTTCCACCTGTCCACCGGCAAGTGCTCGGCGAATAGAAGTTGAGCTCACTGGCTCTTCCACCCCATCAGGGCGGGCAATCAACTTGACTGGTTCGACTTGAAAATCAAATTGCTTGCCAAGTTCGCGCAGCATTGCAACATTGCCACCCCGATTGAAACCAAAATGAAAATCTTCACCCACTACTACTACTTGGGCTCGTAAAGCATCCACAAGAACTCGCTTCACAAACAAGGCTGGGTCTTCGGTGGATCGCTCCCGGTTGAACTCAACAATCAAGGTGGCATCGATGCCCGTTTGTTGCAACAATTCGAGTTTCTGATCCAGATCGGTAAGCAACTTTGGTGCAGACTCTGGTCGCACAACCGATGCAGGGTGTTTATCAAAGGTGACAACAACGCTTTGGCAACCCAACTGCTGTGCTTCATTTCGTACTTGGCCGATCACAGCCTGATGACCACGATGCACACCGTCATACGCGCCGATGGTGACCACCGAACGCTTCGAGTTATCGCTCGGCTGATTATCGCGGATTACTTGCATGGCTTTTTACGCTATCGCTTCGGCTAAAACCACAGTGGGCTTGGCGCGCGTGACATCCACCTGGCCACGACTTTCGAACACGTCGTACACACCAAGCAACACCCCTTGCTCGTCCACAATTGCCCAGGGTGCACTTTCTTTCCATGCAGGCAACACTCGCCCATGTCGCACCATGTCGGCAGTTGGGGCATCCACAACAATTTGAGTCATTGAGCGCAAAGCAGTTATCGGAGACAACAACACTGCAGATTCCGGCGAATGCGATTCGCCAATTGTGAAATCGCCAATAGATGTGCGCTTGAGGTTTCGCAAATGCGCGCCCCCTCCCAACAGTGTTCCAAGATCTGCTGCCAACGTGCGCACGTAGGTGCCAGATGAAACGTTGACGACGATGTGCACAACAAGTGGATCATCTGTTGGTTCCACATCAAATGAATGCACCGTCACCGGCCGTGGTTTGCGCTCGATCTCTATACCTTCTCGGGCGAGTTCATGCAATCGCTTACCGTCGACACGAATCGCCGAAACCATCGGTGGTATCTGCAAAATATCACCAGTGAGTTTTTCGGCAGCAAGACGAATCTGCTCAATTGTTAATCCAGCCATGTGATGTCGAGCTGTTACTTCGCCTGCCGAGTCGAGCGTGTTGGTCTCTATCCCAAACACAACTTCGGCTTCGTACGTCTTATCCATACCACTCAAAAATTGCATCAACCTCGTCACGTAACCAACACCAACGAGCAACACACCTGTTGCATCTGGGTCAAGAGTGCCAGCGTGACCAATACGTCGCTCGCCCAAAATTTTACGCATCTGATTCACCACATCGTGACTGGTTACTCCTGCAGGTTTATTAATGATTGCCAGACCGTGCACGATTGGCGGGCGGCGGCGTGCCACGACTACTCGCTGTCAAGATTGCGAGTGCGCATCGGGTCATTGCGCAATACTTCATCAATGCGAGCCGCAGCACGAATACCATCATCTGGTCGAAACTCAAGAATTGGCGTTCGTCGTGCATGAATCTGAGTTGCGATTGCTGATTGCAGTCGCTTGCGATTCTCATTCAACGCATCCAAGATTTGTTTGTCGCCCTCCTCGCCCTGCAACGAGTCGAAATACACAATTCCGCGATTCATTTCGGAATCAACATCGATTGATGTCACCGTCACAAACGCGAGACGATCATCGTCAATACGCACGAGTTCTTCTGCAACGACTTCTCGCACTGTCTCACTAATGCGTGCTGCGCGCGGGTAACTGTGCTTGCGGCTATTTGCTCTACCGCCAGATTTGCCACCAGATTTGCCTGCCGATTTGCTGCGTGATTGACCGCCAGACTTACCGCCAGATTGACCTTCACCGCCGCCGTCGCCACGACCGCCCGAACCACGTTCTCGTCTTGTCATCGTGATCCTGCCTTTTGCCTCTCCATTGAAACCATGCTTCGCTCATCTACGATACGGAGGCGATGTCTGCAAAACCCCCAGCCCCAAACGAGCCTCGATCCGCCAATAGTGCGATTACGGGCAATGACCCAACCACCAAAACTCCCGTATTTCGTTACACCGCCGCGTTGGCAACACAGGTTGAGACCAAGTGGCAAGACATTTGGGAGCGCGAGGGCACTTTTGAAGCACCAAACCCAGCCGGTCCACTATCCCAACCCGACAAGGTTGCAGGTCGCGACAAATTATTTGTTCTCGACATGTTTCCATACCCATCGGGCGCCGGCCTGCACGTTGGTCACCCCCTCGGCTACATCGCCACCGATGTTTTTGCGCGCTACAAACGCATGGACGGATTCAATGTCTTGCATGCACTTGGCTATGACAGTTTTGGATTGCCAGCCGAACAACACGCAATCGTTACCGGCATTCACCCGCGCATCAACACCGAATCAAACATCGCAAACATGCGTCGTCAATTGCGACGCCTCGGCCTTGGTCATGATGCACGACGCAGTGTCTCGACAACAGACGAGTCGTTTTACAAATGGACACAATGGATCTTTTTACAGATTTTTAATTCGTGGTACGACGAAACTCTCCATCGTGCACGACCAATCGCCGAACTTGTGGCCGAATTTGAAAGTGGTAAGCGCGCAACGGGTTCGCTTGCGTGGTCAGAGCTCAGCAAAGTTGCACAACAAGAATTGATCAGTCAATACAGGCTCGTCTATTTGTCGGACGCACCTGTCAATTGGTGTCCAGGGCTTGGCACGATTCTTGCAAACGAAGAAGTCACTGCAGAAGGTCGAAGCGACATCGGCAACTACCCCGTGTTTAAACGTAACATGCGTCAGTGGACAATGCGCATCACCAAATACGCAGATCGCTTGCTTGAAGATCTTGATCGCCTTGACTGGCCAGAACCAATCAAATTGATGCAACGCAATTGGATTGGTCGCAGTGTTGGAGCAAAGGTTCTCTTCGCATCGACTGCTGGAACAATCGAGATCTTCACCACGCGTCCCGACACATTATTTGGCGCAACATTTATGGTGCTGTCTCCAGAGCACCCGATGGTTGATGCACTGACAACTTCCGATCAAAAGAAATCTGTTGATGCATATCGCGCAGCGACTGCAGCAATGCAAGACGAAGACCGTCGAGACGAAACGCGTGTCAAGACTGGTGCATTCACGGGCACTTTTGCCACCAACCCAATCAATGGCGCAAAGATTCCAGTGTGGATTGCTGACTACGTACTGATGGGCTACGGAACTGGCGCAATCATGGCTGTGCCTTCCGGCGACCAACGCGACTTTGATTTTGCTCGCAAGTACGACCTGCCAATTGTGGCAACGCAGATGCCTAATGATGAGTGGTTCACATCTCGCGATATTGCAATTTCGGATGACTGCAGCACCTGGCCGCAGGCTTTTGTTGGCGAAGGTACATACATCAACTCTAAAAATGATTCGTTAACCCTCAATGGCGAGCGCACGATTGAAGAAGCAACGCTGCTGGCAAACACGTGGCTTGAAGCGAACAAATGTGGCGCGAGTGCTGTCACCTACCGCCTGCGCGATTGGCTATTTTCACGTCAGCGCTATTGGGGCGAGCCGTTTCCAATTGTGTACGACGGGGACGATCAGCCAATTGCAGTTCCTACACATTTGTTGCCAATCAAACTTCCAGAACTCGCCGATTTCAAACCTCAAACACTCGATCCGAACGACCAGACCTCCGATCCAATTCCACCTCTCGCACGAGTTGGCGACTGGGTCAACGTCACTCTCGACTTGGGTGACGGGCCACGCCAATACCGTCGCGAAGTCAACGTCATGCCGCAATGGGCAGGCTCGTGTTGGTACGAATTGCGATACCTCGACCCCACAAACTCCGAAGCGTTCATTGACAAAGACGTTGAGAAATATTGGATGGGACCGAAACATGATGGTCACACCGGCGGTGTGGACCTCTATGTAGGTGGAGTCGAGCACGCAGTGCTGCACTTGCTCTACAGCCGCTTCTGGCACAAAGTGTTGTTTGATCTTGGCCATGTGTCGAGCCTCGAGCCATTCCATCGTTTGTTCAATCAGGGCTACATCCAGGCATACGCATATCGCGATGATCGCGGACAGACCGTGCCCGCCACTGAAGTCACCGAGGTCGGTGGTGCTGGAAGTAATCAATATGAATGGAACGGCGAAAAGGTAAAGCGCGAATACGGCAAGATGGGCAAGAGCCTTAAAAATATTGTTACGCCAGACGAAATGTATGACGAGTTTGGTGCAGACACATTCCGGCTCTACGAGATGTCAACTGGACCACTCGAAGCAAGCCGCCCTTGGAACACTCGCGATGTTGTGGGCATGCAACGCTTCTTGCAGCGCGTATGGCGCAATATGGTCGACGAGGACACCGGTGAGTTGCATGTAAGCGATGACGCAGCACCACTTGCATTGCAACGCGAGCTGCACAAAGCAATACATGGTGTTGGCAATGATCTTGAGCACCTGCGATTCAATACCGCTATTTCCAAGTTGATCGAACTCAATAATGCGCTGACCATTCATGTCAACGAGGCCGGCTCTACGCCGCGCGAAGTTGCAGTGCAGATGACACAAATGCTTTCACCACTGTGTCCTCACATGGCCGAAGAGATCTGGCAGCGACTTGGCCGCACCGAGTCACTGACGTACATGCCGTTTCCAAAAGCCGATCCGCAAATGCTGGTGCACGACACCATCGAGATTCCGGTTCAAGTCAACGGCAAAATGCGCGCCAAGTTGTCGGTTGCGGCCGATGTTTCGGATGACGAATTGCGATCGCTTGCCATGGCCGACGAAAAAGTGGTGCAGATGCTCGCTGGTGCAACACCGAGCAAGATCATCGTCGTGCCGAAGCGCCTCGTCAATATTGTTTTATAACTAGCGTTTTATAGCAAGTCGTTTTGCGTCGGGCACGCCACGCATCAACAAAATAATTTTGTTCACACCCTCGTTTGCCAGTTCTTGACAAACAGTGGAAGTTGGATCTAACAACGCCTCGTCAAACCAGTCCCACACCGAGACGATGAAGTCAGACTTGCCAGCTGCTGTCGCGGCGTCTTGCGCGACTCTCAAAATCTCGGCGCGCTGCGGATGACTTGCCCGAATGTTGATGCCATCCGTCCGCATTCCGGCAATCCGAGCAAGCGCCATGCTGTTCACTCCAACAATTCTTGGTGGCAACTTGCATGGCATCTCAAATGTCGCAAACTTCTCGTCACGAGTTGGCGACCATATCTCGTCCAACACATCGAGCGTGTGCTCAAGCTTCGCATGACGCTCGCTCATGGTCGCTGGAAGCGTGATTCCGAGAGCCAGTTGCTCTGCAGCAAATATGCTCGCTGGCGATGCACCCGCACCGAGACCAAGTAACAATCGTCCGCCAGAAATGTTTTGCACTGTGGCCGCAGAACTTGCAAGCACACCTGGGTGCCTGTTGCCAACATTGGCAACAAGGGGTCCAATGCTGATCGTTGAAGTAATTGCAGCCAAGGCGCCAAGCAAAGTGAAGCACTCTGGCATAGAAGGCGCATTCATGACTTGACCCGACAAATGATCAGCAACCCACAATGTTGAATAATTATTTTTTTCAGCGATCAGCGCAATTTCAACCAATTGTGCCCACGAACATTGGCCTTGGTTGACTTGTAAATCGATACTTAATTCATTAATCACAGTGAATTGAGTATTACATCACAGGAGTAGAATTAACACATGAACATTGTGCATGCCCCGATGTTGCAAATTCTTGATACCAAGCGCAATTCGCTCACCGAGATCCTTGCAGTGCTCGCCCAAGACGGTGGAGTCATCGCGCACAACATGCTCTCGCCCCAGGTCGTTGCCAATCTATTGAGCGAGCTCGCACCACAGAGCGAGACATCTCAGGTAGGCCCAAAATCAGATAATGAAAACGTCAACCATTTTTGGGGTCAACAGACCAAGCGCTTCACGCGTCTTGCCCAACGTTCTCAGACATTTGCCGACGAAGTATTAGTGCACCCAATCTTGACCGGCGTAGCCGACGAACTGCTCAAGCCTTATTGTGCGTCGTACTGGATGAACACCGGCCAGATGATGATCGTTATGCCTGGCGGTGCTCCCCAATATATGCACCGCGATTCTGATGACTGGCCAGCAATGTGCTCACCAACCGCGCCACCCTGCCAGATCAGCTGCATGTTTGCGTTGTCTGACTTCACCGCCGAAAACGGCGCTACGCGAGTTGCACCAGGCAGCCACTTGTGGAGCGATTATTCACGTCAAGCCACAGATGACGAAATCACTCAAGCCGTAATGCCAGCAGGCAGCGGAATGATCTACCTAGGAAAGACGCTGCACAGTGCTGGCGCAAACAAGACCGAAAACGAACCTCGGTTCGGAATGCATCTTTCGTATGTGCTCGGATGGCTGACTCCGGAAGAAGCAGGTTGCCTCGGCGTCACCGAAGATCGCGCCAAAACTTTTACGAAGCAACAACAGCAACTGCTTGGCTATCGCTGCTACGACGCATCAGATCTCAATGGAGGACGCCTCTGGACCGTCGATTACGAAGACGTTCCTGTCGGACTCAACTGGTAATTGTGCAGAACAACGAACACGAAAGCAGTATGCAATATGTCAATCAATAGTGTCAGCATCAGCAACAACATTCAGGGCTTGCGCCAAAGCTTCACGCGTGATGAATATGTATCACCAGCGATTTTCGCTCACGAAATGGAAGAGATATTTGCAAAGCGCTGGAACTTTGTCGGTCGTGCAGAGCAACTCACCCACATCGGCGATCGCCTTGTCGTTGAAGTTGGCAACGAGAGCATCCTCATCGTGCGGAATCGTGAAGGCGAACTGCGCGCTTATTACAACGTCTGTCAGCACCGTGGCTCGCAGTTGTGCGACAAAAGTGGCAGCGGTTTTGGTGCGGCCATCACCTGCCCGTATCACTCGTGGAGTTACTCACTCGAGGGCAAACTCGTCAGCGCAATTCACCACGACAAAGAATCATTTGATCGAGACAGCATCTCACTCACCCAAGTGCGCGTGGATGAGTGGCAGGGCAACATGTTTGTCTGCCTCAACGATGACGAAGAGTCATTACATGATTGGCTCGAAGATTTGTATAGCAAGCCTTTTGACTTAGATAAGTTTGAGATGGGCAAGCTCAAAGTTGCCTACACCACAGTCGACGAAGCCAAGGCCAACTGGAAAGTGCTTGTTGAGAACTATTGCGAGTGCTTGCACTGCTCGGTTGTGCACCCAGAGTTTTGTGAAATTGTGCCGGTGTATGGCAAAGGTTTCAACTTCCAAAATGATCGCTTTGATAGTGGCGTAAGCCTTGCTCCTGGCATGACCGCAGTGTCTTTCAAACAAAATGAAGGCCTTCCACTTCTTGCATCTATGGAAGACCTCGACGACTACTCGGTGTTTGGTGCATACGTCTATCCAAACATGCTGATTGACATAAACCCGACGCTTGTCGCGGTCACCGCATACATTCCGCGTACGCCAACTCACACCACCATCATCACCACTTACCTCTTCCCTGCTGAGGCCATCAATAATCCAGCGATGGACATCATGCCAGCAGTCGAGTTCAACGACCTCGTCAACCATCAAGACATCGATGTGTCCGAGCGCGTGCAGCGCGGTGTTGCTTCAAAGTCATTTAAGCGCGCATATCACTCCGAGATGGAAAAGTATGCACAACGTTTTGTCAAGCAATACCGCCAGGACATAACTAACAGCTAGTTGAAACTACCAACCTCGAACTCGACAGATTGCTGGTCGCTCATCGAAGCAACAGTTTTTCCAAGCCGTGCAAGGTTCTCAAGAAATACATCGCCATGATCACGAGTGTGGGCAACCGAAAGCGTCAGTGATTCGCTCTTGCCCCATGGCGCCAAAAATACTCCACCATTAAATTGCATCAAATAGTGCAGGTGCATTGCTCCAGTGCTGACTTCAAGGAAGTCACGATAATTCTTTGCAGGCTCATTGCTGTACACAACAGAGACCTTGAACCCAAACTGATACCCGTGAGCCTCCTGCCCATATCCGTGCAATGTTGCCAGTGACTGCTCGAGAATGTACGCACCAACATCGTTGGCTTTGGCGTACGCATCGTCGGTCAAAACTTCGGTCAGCACAGCGCGTGCCGCAGCCATCGTTAATGGGTTTCCATTAAATGTTCCAACTTGGCTATATCGCCCATCGGTAATCGCCGACATCACTTCTGTTGTTCCACCAACCGCACCACATGGCAATCCTCCACCAAGTGCTTTGGCAAGACAAATGATGTCTGGAGTAACTCCATACATTGCTGTCACTCCACCGGGGTGAACTACCAATCCTGTTTTGACTTCGTAAACCGCCAACAATGCTCCATGTCGATGCACCATATCTTTGATGCCTTCGAGATAACCAGGCTGCGGC
>WLKU01000120.1 GCA_009701105.1 Actinomycetota bacterium
CAACGCACAAAAGGGAACTTCAGTCAAGGTCCTTGGTTGGGACATTGCCAAGCAAGACGGAACTTTCGCTGGAAACTTCAATAGCCTCGACGATGGCCGCAACATTGCCAAGAGTCAGTCTGACGAAGGCGCCGACATCATCTTCCCAGTGGCTGGTCCAGTGGGTCTTGGTGCTTCAGCATTCGCAATGGAATCAGCTGGCAAAGTCAAGATCATTGGTGTTGACGTTGACATGAGCGTTTCTAACGCAACTCAAGCAGAAGTGTATGTCGGTTCGGTCTTGAAGAAGATTGACGCAGCAGTTCTTGCAGCAGTAGACAGCGCACTCAAGGGCGAAGGCGGCGGCACCGATTACCTCGGTACCTTGGCTAACGGTGGAGTAGGCGTAGCAATTACGTCAACCATCACACCTGAGTTGCAGGCTGAGTTGGATGCAATCACAGCAGGCATCATTGACGGTTCAATCGTCACGAAGTAATTTTTCGCTCAATCGAGCGAAGTAAGTAGTAAAGAACGGGGGTCGCGAAAGCGGCCCCCGTTTTGTTTTGTATTAGTCTTTGCTAAATGGGGATGGGCGCCACATGCAACTAGAACTGCGCGGCATCACCAAACGTTTCCCTGGTGTCATTGCCAACGACAATATAAATCTCACACTGAAGACTGGCGAAGTTCTCTGTCTGATCGGTGAAAATGGCGCGGGTAAATCAACACTGATGAATGTGTTGTACGGCATGTACAAGGCCGATGAGGGTCAAATCGTTCTCGATGGAGCGCCTGTTGTGTTTATGTCCCCAGGTGATGCAATTGCGGCAGGTATTGGCATGGTGCATCAGCACTTCATGCTTGTGCCCGTATTTACTGTTGCTGAAAACGTGGTGCTTGGTGTTGAACCAACAGGTCGGTTGGGCAGTTTGGATATTGACAAGGCTCGCGAGATGGTGCGCGAAGTATCAGATCGCTACAACCTCAACCTTGACCCAGACGCGATCATCGAAGACTTACCCGTTGGTGTGCAACAGCGCGTCGAGATCGTCAAAGTGTTGTTGCGCGATGCCAAGGTCGTGGTATTTGACGAACCAACAGCAGTGTTGACACCAAAAGAGATCATTGAGTTCTTCGAGATTGTTAAGACACTGATCGCTGCTGGCCGCGGTGTGGTGTTTATTACCCACAAGCTCAAAGAGGCACTCAATGTTGCCGATCGCATCGCGGTCTTGCGTCGCGGGCAAGTAGTGGGCGAGGTTGATCCGAAGACTGCAACCGAGTCACAGATTGCCGAAATGATGGTTGGTCGTCCGGTGCAACTGATTGTTGACAAAAAGCCTCATGCGCCGGGTGAAGTTGTTCTTGAAGTGAGAGATCTTTCAGTGCTAGATGCGGATGGTCGGACGATGGTGGATTCGGTGTCGTTCTCAGTGCGTGCTGGTGAAGTAGTGGGTATCGCCGGCGTGCAGGGCAACGGCCAGACCGAACTTGTTGATGCACTCACCGGTTTGCGCAATTCCACTCGGGGCAATGTTGCATTAGACGGACACGACATTTCATCTGCCTCGCCACGTGTTCGACACGCCAAAGGTATTGCGCACATTCCAGAGGATCGACAGCGCCAGGGTTTAGTCGGTGGTTTGAGCGTCGCAGAAAATTTGGTGTTGACTAGGTATCACGACGAGGAGTTCAGCAACGGAATCATCATGGATTGGCCTGCGGCGCTCCGTGCGGCAGAAAACCTTATTGCCGAGTACGACGTGAGAACGCCCAGCCCGGATGTAGAAGCCAGCACTTTGTCGGGCGGCAATCAACAAAAAGTGATTGTTGCACGAGAACTTAGTCGTCCTCTGCGGTTATCAATTGCCGCACAACCCACACGTGGTGTTGACGTTGGTTCAATCGAATATATTCACTCGCGCATTATCAAAGAGCGTGATGCGGGTACGGCAGTGTTGATTGTGAGCACCGAACTGGATGAGGTGATGGCGCTTTCTGACCGATTGCTGGTGATGTATCGAGGAAAAATCGTTGCCGATCTTGACCCCAAGGTGACATCAGCAATGGACGTTGGTTTGTACATGGCCGGTTCACGGCCCGCAAGCGCGGTGAACGCATGAAAATTGTCGTGACTTTGCGCAAAATTGCCGAACGGATAGCGCGAACGAGTTCATTTCGACTGACACTGCTTGCAGTGTTATCGGCGATGGTTGTCGGTGCTTTCATCATCATCTTGTCCGACATTGACAAACTGCAAAACGGCGACATTCTCGGCGCTATCAAAACTGTGGGCAGCGCGTATTGGGCTCTTGTTGTTGGTTCGGTCGGTTCGCTGCGTGCAATATCGGCCACGATCAATAGCGCTACGCCACTTATTTTGTGTGGAGTCTCGGTGGCCGTTGCATTCAAGGCTGGTCTCTTCAATATCGGTGCGACCGGGCAGATGCTTGCTGGCGGAATGGCGGCACTTTGGGTTGGCTTTGCAATGGACGGCCCAGGTTTTATTCAGGTGCCACTTGCAGTGTTGGCTGGCGCCGCGGGTGGCGCAGCATATGGCGCAATACCTGGAATCTTGAAGGCCCGCACAGGTGCGCATGAAGTAATCACCACGATCATGCTCAACAATATGGCCGGTTTCTTGGTGTTGTGGTTACTTAAAACCAATCTCTATCAGCGTGAAGATCGTACTGATCCAATTTCTAAATTTGTTACGGCCCCAGGTCACTTGCCGCGTCTCTTTGGTTTTATGGACGACAGGCCAGACTTGATTGCTCACGCCGGATTCGTTGTCGCCATATTGGCTGTCATTGTTTACTCGTGGTTTCTCAATCGAAGCACAACCGGTTTTGAGTTTCGCGCGTTTGGATTGAATGCAGACGCCGCGCACTATGCGGGTATGCATACAAAGCGACTCACGGTGATGGCAATGATGTTTGCTGGTGCATTTGCTGGTTTGGCAGGCTCGGCAGAAGTATTGGGCACCTATGGCTACGCATCACAAAATTTTGCAGGCAACATTGGTTATGACGCAATTGCCATCGCGCTGCTTGGTCGGTCAACCCCACTCGGCACACTTTTTGCCGCGCTGTTGTTTGGTGCGCTGCAAGCGGGCGGACGACAGATGCAAGCAAACACCGACGTGCCAATTGATTTGATCGTCGTGTTGCGCGCACTCATCGTCATGTTTATTGCGGCACCGCTATTGATAAAGGCAATTTGGCGCATCAAGGTCGAGCCGACATCACTTGGTCAGGCGTTTAGAGGACAGGGATCATGAGTACAGCCGACGTAGTTGTAGCCCCGCTAATTTCTGCCGAGCAACGCAAGCAGGCACGCAGCGTAGGTTTCACACTGGTCGTACTCGGAATTGTCGCTGCATTTGTGCTCGGCAATCGACCAGGCGATGCTGGCTTCAAACTCGTTGACTCGTATATCTTGGTCATTCCTGCTCAGCCCTTTGCGCGCATACTTGCATTGGTGCTGATTGCGCTTGGTGCCGCACAGTTGCTCAAGGGGTTTGGCAAGTGGACAAATGTTGTTTTGAGTATTGCAGCAGCAACTTTTGTCATTTCGTTTTTAGCTTGGGCTGCATCGGGTGGCTCGTTCAGTTTTACTGGCATGTTGCAAGACACTGTGACTCGCAGCGTGCCAATCATTCTTGGCGCTATTGCCGGAATTTTGTGCGAACGAAGCGGCATCATCAACATAGCTATTGAGGGTCAACTTTTGGGTTCAGCATTTGCTGGTGCGGTTGTTGGGTCATTGTTTGGTCCGTGGGCAGGAATTCTCGGTGCAATTGCAATGGGTGTTGGTCTTTCAGCAATTTTGGCGGTTTTTTCAATTCGATACCGTGTTGATCAAGTGATCGTTGGGTTTGCGATCAACTTCTTTGCACTTGGGCTCACCAGTTTTCTTGCAGCCCGAGTTTTGACTGATCACCCCGAATACAACATTTTGGCTCCCTTTCGGCCAATTGCATTGCCACTGCTCAGCGACATTCCAGTGATTGGTGTTGTTCTTTTTACACAAACATTGTTTGTCTATTTCGCTTATTTGTCGGTGGCGGTTGCGACATGGTGCCTGTATCGCACCAAGTGGGGTCTACGCACTCGCGCAATCGGCGAGTATCCCAAAGCAGCGGGAACTCTTGGTGTTGACGTCATCAAATTGCGTTATCGCAACGTGTTGATTGCAGGCGCAGTTGCCGGAGTTGGAGGAGCATGGTGGCCAATTGGAATGGTTGGCAGGTTTGACCAAAACATTACGAACGGTCGCGGATTTATTGCGCTCGCCGCAGTGATCTTTGGTCGCTGGCATCCAGTTGGTGCATTGAGCGCGGCGCTTGTGTTTGGCCTTGCTGAAGCAATCCAACTAAAGATGTCAAATCTTGACACAGGTATTCCATCTGAGTTTTTGTTGATGGCACCATATTTGGTGACGCTCGTTGTTGTTGCTGGCTTCGTTGGTCG
>WLKU01000121.1 GCA_009701105.1 Actinomycetota bacterium
ATGCCTGCATTGCCCACCCAATTTGGCGCGCCCATGTCATCCATCATCACTACCCACAGCGGATCAAACACGCCGATCATCACGTAGAGCGCAACGCCGATGAGTATTGCTCCAGTGAGTGGTCTGATGCGCAACAAGTCGATAGCAAAACGCTCAGTCGTGCGATCTTCGGCGGGAGTTTCTTCAATCTCTTCGCGCGCAATCAACGCCACCATCACTATGAGAATCGCTGCGATGATGAGGAAAGGTGCTGCTAAACCAAATGTGCCAACGGTGAGCGCTGAAATGATTGGCCCGAGTGCAAAGCCACCGACTTCAATTGCCACTCCGCGACCCAAGTTGGTTCCCATGTTTTCCCGGTCACTGACAATCACGATGCGCTTGATTGCAGGAATTGCGATGCCGGCTCCGACGCCCATCAACACACGGCCACAAATAAAGCCGGTCATTGACGAGCCGTATGCCATAACGACCGCACCCACCACATTTGCTGCCACACCCCAGGTCATCAACCGTCGGGCATGTCCTTTGTCGGCGTATGGAGCAATGGTCAATTGGGCAACAAATGAAGTAAAGAAACCAGCGGCAATGATGATGCCGAGCCCTGTTTCTTGAATTCCGAATTGTTCACGCCAGTCGTCGAGCATCGTGAACATGACGCCATATCCGGCTGCAAGAAAACCCATTGCAATCTGCAAAATGTTGATCAATCGCTTATGGGCCACCGAGCCACACTAGACCAACGCTGATTGTCCGTAGGATGTTGTTATGGATGTCGCAGTTGTCGATTACCAATCACCAGATGCACCAAAGCGTTTTACTGAGTCGTTGCGCAACACAGGTTTTGCCGTTCTCACCAATCACCCAATTAAGTACGACATGGTGCAACGATTACAAAACGAGTGGTTAAATTTTTTTCGTACGGGCAACAAGTGGGATTACTTGCCCGGCGAAGGTGGTCAAGACGGATATCGTCCGCTCGAAGAAGCTGAGCAAGCAGTCGGTGCTTCGCTTCCAGATATCAAGGAGTATTTCCACTGGTATCCATGGGGTCGTCAGCCAACTGTTGAGTCGGCCAGTGCGGCAGCCATGTATCAAGCGGGCTGGTCTCTTGCGTCCGAGCTACTTGCTTGGGTAGAAGCCAATACACCAACAAGCATTTCTCAATCTTTTTCAATGCCACTTTCCGAAATGATCGTTGGCACGAGGCGCACGCTGCTGCGCATTTTGCATTACCCGCCACTGAAAGGCAACGAGCCAGTTGGTTCGGTGCGTGCGGCAGCCCACGAAGATATCAACATGATCACAGTGTTACCAGCAGCCAACGAGCCCGGTTTGCAAGTGCGTGACCTTGATGGAAAGTGGCACGACGTGCCATGCGACCCGGGCAGTGTTGCAATCAACGCAGGTGACATGCTCAATTATGTGACTGGTGGTTTTTACCCGAGCACAACCCATCAAGTGATTAATCCAGTTGGTGAAGCTGCAACAAGGTCGCGTGTATCCACACCACTGTTTTTGCACCCTGCGGATGATGTGTTGATTGCTGAAAACAAAACTGCTTTCGACTTCTTGCGCGACCGCATTAAAGAAATTGCTGGCGTAGAGCTGACAAAGGATTAACGAATGCAAGATTTTAAGACGCAGTCATTTATTAACGGTGAATGGGTTGGTTCGGCCAGCCAAATTGATGTGCTCAACCCCGCGACTGGCAAATCGCTTGCAAGTGTTGCCAATGCGTCCATTGCGGACTGTTTGCAAGCGGTTGATGCTGCAGATGCAGCGTTTGTTTTGTGGCGTGCAACGGCACCGCGTGTGCGTGCAGAAATTTTGCGTAAAGCATTCGAAATCATGATTGCCGAACAAGAGCAACTGGCCCGTTTGATCACGCTCGAGATGGGCAAAATACTTGCCGACTCACGAGCAGAAGTGGCTTATGCAGCAGAGTTTTTTAGGTGGTTTAGTGAAGAAGCAGTACGCATCGACGGCGATTATCGACGTGCGCCAGGTGGCGCTAATTGGTTGATGGTCAGCAGGCAACCAGTTGGTGTGGCACTGCTTGCAACACCATGGAATTTTCCGGCCGCAATGGCAACGCGCAAGATTGGGCCAGCGCTTGCAGCAGGTTGCACAGTGGTGCTTAAGCCAGCGCAAGACACGCCGCTCACCGCACTTGCAATTGCCGACGTGTTGCAACGCGCAGGTGTGCCAGCTGGTGTGGTCAATGTGGTTGTCACTAACCCATCGGGGCCAGCTGTTGCGGCGATGATGGATTCTGGCAAGGTGCGCAAACTGAGTTTTACTGGTTCAACAAAAGTTGGTTCAATTTTGCTTGCACAAGCGGCACCACGAGTAATCAACTGCAGCATGGAACTGGGTGGCAATGCGCCGTTTCTTGTGTTTGGTGATGCAGATATTGATGCAGCTGTTGATGGCGCGATGCTCGCAAAGATGCGCAATGGCGGTGCGGCATGCACAGCAGCCAATCGTTTTTATGTTCACGACTCGGTACTCGCAGAATTTACCGACAAGTTGACAGCGCGCATGTCGGCACTTGTGTTGGGCGATGGACTCGATGCCTCAACCACACTGGGCCCACTCGTGTCTCGCGCCGAACAAGAGTCTGTGGCAAAGATGGTGGATGGTGCTTTGAGCAGGGGAGCAAAAGTGTTGTGTGGTGGCAAGTCGGTGACGACGCCAGCATTTGGGTTTCAGGCCACAGTGTTGGCCAATGTTTCACCCGATGACGAAATTTTGAAAGATGAAATTTTTGGACCGGTTGCGCCAATTGTTTCGTGCAGCGATGACGCCGAGATGGTGCGACTGGCCAACGATGTTGAATACGGACTAGTGAGCTATGTATTTACCCGCGATGCCGCTAAAGGTATGCGCGTTGCCGAGTCATTGGAGGCCGGAATGATCGGCTTCAATCGAGGAATTGTTTCTGATCCTGCTGCACCATTTGGCGGAGTCAAGGCTTCAGGCATTGGACGCGAAGGCGGCCACGACGGGTTACTCGCGTTCTTGGAAACCAAGTACGTCGCCGGCAACTGGTAGGGCATTTGCTCGGGCAATCGAGAGCGCCCACCAAAACATCCCGAACTGCAACGGCAATCGACCATACGCAACAAGTTGGTCGCTGAGTGCATGGTCACGCCAGTCCCAGGCCATATAGAGGTTGGCGGGATACACAGCAAGAAATAATCCGAATGCGCCAAGCGCGGCACGACGACGAGTCGACTTTTTGAGTAGTCCTAATCCAACGCAGAGTTCGCCAATGCCACTGATGTAGGTCCAAAATCGTTCGCTCGGTGGCAACCATGGTGGAACGATGTTGTCAAAAAAGGTTGGATTGGCAAAGTGCATTACCCCTGCCGTCAATAAGAATGCGGCCATGATTCGGGCGCTGGTTGCAGCAGGTTGTTGTTTAGTCACGCATGCATTTTGCCACATCCATTTGACAGTCATAGTGGGCTCTTGACTAGGTATTCCACGATGGGCTGCTGGCATCTGTGACAATAGAAATGGTGAGTGATCAAATCGATATCAAAACCAATTGGCTCGACCCGAACGCCCTCGATCAGGTGCGTGGGCAAGTGCCCCTTGTATACGTGGATGCTGTGCCAGTGCGGGTTGACGACATGGGGCAAGTTACATCTGTCGGCATGTTGTTGCGCCAGGCACCCGACGGCAGCATCAGCCGAACGGTGGTATCGGGACGGGTGTTGTTGGGTGAACGAATTCGTGAAGCGTTATTGCGACATCTCGAAAAAGACCTTGGGCCGCTTGCGCTTCCGCAAATTCCCCCAGAGCCAGCACCTTTTACTGTCGTCGAATACTTTCCAGACCCAACCATCAGCGGTTTTCACGACCCACGCCATCATGCAGTGAGCCTCGCGTTTGTTGTGCCGGTGTCGGGCGATTGCCAACCGAGTCAGCAAGCACTCGATCTCGGATGGTTTTCACCAGAACAGGCGGTGAGCGACCAGATGCGTAAGGAAATGACAAGCGGTCACGATCGACTCATTCGCCTCGCATTGGCTTCGGTAGGGCAACTGCCCTAAGGGCTACAAACCCTTATTGGGATTGGATTTTCTGCGCTTTATTACTACGCGCCGACCGGTGTTGGAGTCGTGTCGACGCAGGTGTGGTGGGGGTGAAACGACCGTTGTGTTGGCATCGACCACAAGCGTGATGCCATTGTCGTCGATATTTCCTGGCTCGCTTGCGGCCTCAATGACAACCGCGGCCTCTTCTTTTGGTTTTCGGCCGAGCAGTTTGTCAAATACCAGCATTCCGCCAGCCAACATTGCACCGACTGTGCCGTATCGCTGAGCCGCACGTCGAATCATGGCGTCATCTTGGTCGACTACAAACTCATCGTCGCCAAGTTTTTCATTCACATCGTTCAAACTAACGGTATATCCCTCACTCGGGTGAGCGGTGTGAAT
>WLKU01000122.1 GCA_009701105.1 Actinomycetota bacterium
GCGCATCGCGCTCATTAATAGCCATAGTCGGCTCATAACCCACAGGTAGTCTGTAGGTATGTTGCGTTACTTAACCGCAGGAGAAAGCCATGGCCAGGCCCTAGTGGTCATAGTCGAGGGCTTGCCCGCTGGACTCGAGGTGACAGCTGAGCAGGTACAAAATGAACTTGCGCGTCGGCGTCTCGGATATGGGCGCGGACCACGACAGCGCTTTGAAGAAGATGAGATCGTATTGCTCGGTGGAATTCGCCACGGTCGCACTCTTGGTTCGCCAGTTGCAATTGAAATCAAGAATAGTGAGTGGTCGAGAAGCGATGTATGGCACGAAGAGATGTCACCTGCGCCTGGCAAGACAAAGAAGCCACTTACACAGCCACGTCCCGGTCACGCTGATTTGACGGGTATGCAAAAATACGGTTTTGACGATGCTCGTGATGTTTTGGAGCGTGCAAGTGCGCGTGAGACTGCAGCACGTGTTGCAGCAGGGGCGCTCGCCAAAATTTTTCTTGGAACTATCGGTGTCGAAATTCTTTCGCACGTTGTGCAAATGGGAAGTGCCCGCAATACCACGGCGGTACGTCCGCTCATGAGTGACTTGTCATTGGTTGATGAATCTCCTGTTCGCTGCTTTAACAAGGATTCAGAAGCGCAGATGATTGCTCAGATTGAAGCCGCTGCAAAAGATGGCGACAGCTTGGGCGGCATCGTTGAAGTGCTGGCATATGGAATGCCTGTTGGCTTGGGAAGTTATGTGCATTGGGATCGAAAACTCGATGGTTTGCTGGCGCAAGCAATGATGAGTATTCAGGCAGTGAAAGGTGTTGAGATAGGCGATGGTTTTGAAGTTGCTGGCCGACGGGGAAGCGAAGCGCATGATCCGATTATCTGGGACGAAGAAAACAAGTCGTACCGACGCGAGAGCACGTTGGCTGGCGGTACAGAAGGCGGCATGACAACAGGAGAATTGCTAGTTGTTCGTGCTGCGATGAAACCTCTCGCAACGTTAAATCGACCAACGATGAAGACTGTCGACACAGTCACCAAACAAGAAGTGGTGAGCTTCAAAGAACGAACTGATGTGACTGCAGTTCCCGCAATGGGCGTAGTTGCAGAAACCATGGTTGCACTCGTGCTTGCTAATGAGGCACAACGTAAATTTGGTGGAGACTCGGTTGCTGAGTTTGTGCGCAATGCTCAGGCATCTGCTGCATCGTTGAAGTGAGCATTTCGACTCGACCGGTGATGAAAGTACAACCGTCAGCCTCAAAATCTGGCTTGGTCGTGCTCGTCGGTGTGATGGGAACCGGAAAATCAACTGTTGGCTTCGGCATCGCGCATGCTTTGCATTGTTCGTTCATAGATCTTGACGCTCAGATTGTAAAAGAAGCGAAATGCACAGTGAATGAGATTTTTGCGCGGGGTGGCGAAGCAGAATTTCGTGCTGTCGAAACAGATGTGTTGGCGACGGTGTTAGATGATGCCTGTGCGCTGATTGCCCAACAGACTGCACTCTCCGTAGTTGTTGCCACTGGTGGTGGTGCAATCATCTCGCAAACCAACAGGGACAGGATCACTTCTGCTGCAGATCACGTGATTTGGCTGGATGCACATGTGGATGAATTGGTAAAACGCACCTCGTCTTCCAAAACCGCTAGACCGCTTTTGTCTAATAATCCACAACAAGTTTTGAGTGCACTTAGTGGTGAGCGTGCTGGCTTGTATGAGCAGGTTGCCACAGCAAAAATTGATACAACTGGAAAGCAAATCGATCAAGTAATTGACGCTTGTCTACAAATTCTTCGTCAGTCGGAGCAACAATGAGTCGCCAGCAAGTGACCGTGCAACTTGGGGATCGTTCGTATCCCGTGATTGTCGGAGCCGGTGTGCGAGTCGAACTTAATGCGGTGTTGCCCGCAACCGCTCGCCGCGCAGTGATCGTGACTCAGCAGTCCATACCCATCCAGATAGAGACCGATATTCCAAGCACCACTGTGGTGATCGGTGACGGAGAACAACATAAGACGATGGCCACTATTGAGCATGTCGTGCGACAATTTGCTGCTGCAGGGCTCAATCGCAATGACGTCGTCATCGGAGTTGGTGGAGGTTTGGTAACGGATGTTGCTGGCTTCGCTGCAGCATCGTGGCATCGAGGTACTCCTGTAGTTCATGTATCTACATCACTAGTAGGAATGGTTGATGCTGCGATCGGCGGTAAGACTGGCGTCAATTTGCCAGAAGGAAAAAATTTAGTTGGTGCATTTTGGCAACCGCACGCCGTGTTGTGCGACACCGATGCGTTGGCAACATTGCCAGATCGGGAATTGCGGTGTGGCTATGGAGAGATGGCGAAATATCATTTTTTAACAGGCGACGACTTGCTGGCGATGGATCGCACTTCGCGTATTGCACGTTGCGTGCAGATTAAAGCTGACATTGTGGCCAGTGACGAACGAGAAGGTGGTCTTCGCGCAGTACTCAACTATGGGCACACACTTGGGCACGCACTCGAGATCGCAACTGGATTTGGTATCGCTCATGGAGAGTCAGTTGCCGTTGGAATGATTTTTGCTGCGCATCTAGCCCATATTCTTGGGCGGATCGACGATGAGAGAGTTGCCTACCATCAGCAGGTTGTGGCAGGCGCTTACGGTTTGTCGACTGCACTGCCGCGAGATTGTCGCTCAGAGGACTTAACGGCATTGATGATGGCCGACAAAAAGGCTTTACACGGTTTGACCTTTGTTTTGGATGGGCCGAATGGGGTTGAACTCGTTGCAGATGTTTCAACGAAAGCAGTGGCTCAAGCGTTCAGTCGCATGGAAGTACGATAAGAACATGGCTCGTGCGATCAAGATTTTGTTGCTAAACGGTCCGAATCTCAATTTGCTTGGCTCTCGTGAGCCAGAAATTTATGGCAAGGCGACCCTGCAAGATCACACTGCCGCGGCATCACAAGCAGCAGTTGCAGCAGGATTCACGCTGGATGCATTTCAGAGCAACAGTGCTTCTGAGTTGGTGGACAAGATTCATGATGCTCGCACCAAGTATTCAGCGATCATTATTAACCCTGGTGCGTTTACGCATTATGCGTGGAGTATCTCAGACGCGCTCAATGCTTTTGATGGACCAGTGGTTGAGGTGCATATTTCGAACCCTCAATCGCGTGAGTCGTGGCGACACACGAGCGTCGTGGCCCCCGTTGCGATAGGAACAATTGCTGGATTCGGTCAGCAGAGTTATGTGCTCGGTGTGCAAGCAATTGCGTACTACCTTGATAACAACTAGCAAGGTTTTGCGGCTTTGTCGATTTTGCCACCATTATTGTCCACTGGTCGTTTGCAGCGAACTCTCGACATTGCACGAGATTCGTACGGAGTAAACGCGCTCGTTGTTGTAGGCATGGACAACATTCGCTGGCTCACAGGCTTCACCGGATCAACAGCGACCCTGGTTATAAAAGATAATGACTCGATTCTGATTGTTGATGGGCGATACACACAACAAGCTGTCGATCAACTTCGTTTATCGGATGCTTCGGCGAGGGTCGTAGAAGCTCGCACACAGGCACTGCAGATGCAGAAGCTCTCGCAAGAACTTTTGGGTATTAAGACATGCGGTTTTGATTCGAGTGAAATCACGATGTTCAACTTCGAGATGATGGCTGCGCAAGTTGCTTGTTCGTTTATCGCTGCTAACGGCGTGGTGCAACAGTTGCGCCGAGTCAAAACAGAAGCAGAGATTAAACGCATGCAGTTGGCGGCACACGCAACCGATTTAGCGTTAGCCGATGTGCAATCAATGCTTGAGGATGCAATGTCGATTCAGATATCTGAGCGAGATGTGCGAGACGAATTGGAGTACAAGATGCGACGAAACGGCGCAGATGGTCCGAGTTATGAAACGATTGTGGCAACGGGCGAGAACTCTGTCAAGCCCCATCACCGACCAACAGACACCATTATTCGCGAAGGCGATTCAGTGGTCATCGACGTGGGTGGTCTGGTGGATGGTTATCACTCGGATATGACACGCACCTATTTGATTGGTCAAGTTGCACCAGAACTTGCAGAAATTCATGATCTTGTGTTGAGTGCGCAACGTGAAGGAGTGCTGGCTGTGCGACCAGGTGTGAGCGGTTCGTCGATTGATGAGGTTTGTCGAAACATCATCACGCAGGCTGGTTACGGACCAGATTTCATTCATGGCACAGGGCATGGTGTTGGACTGCAAATTCATGAAATGCCTTGGGTGCGCTCGGACTTCATGGAGCCATTGCAGTGTGGCGAGGTAGTGACCGTAGAGCCAGGGGTCTATCGTGTAGGTGTTGGAGGAGTGCGGATAGAGGATTTGATTCTTGTAACCGCAACATCCAGCCAAACCCTCACCCTGAGTCAGAAAGAATCTTTGTGCCTGCCATCTCGACGAATGATCTA
>WLKU01000123.1 GCA_009701105.1 Actinomycetota bacterium
CGACCTCCAAATGCAATGCGACCATCTGCCGTTCGTTGCGCATAGGTGACCATATTGCGGCCATCGGCGAACGTTTCACGATGATTCCAACCAAGTGAACGCCATACAGATTCTGAAAGCGGCTCGGTTGCCACCATCAGCGAATACAACGGAACGATCTTGCGCTTGCCTGCAGGAAGTTGTGAGGTGAATGATTCAAGCGCATTGACAACCCATTTGGCACGCACTTCACCGTGCTCAAGCACTACCCTGCGCTGCTCAATCGAGATTGCACGCGAATTCTCAAAAATCACGACGCCAAGACTCTCGACTGTTCGCGCCAACCCTGTCACCAACTTCCACGGGTTTACCACGGCGCAATGCGGGCTATACATGCCGCCCAAAGTGGACGAAACATGAATGCGCTCCGAAATTTGTTCGGCACTTTCCCAACTCATATCGGCAGTGCTAAACCCCGCAGCATGCCAGTCGTCTATGTAGTGATGCAGTCGCTCAACATGTGCTGGGTTTGACGCCGATGTAATGGTGCCACCCTTGTGAAAATCGCATGCAATATTGTGCGCCTGAGCAACGCGAGCAATCTCGTCCACGGTTGCAAACATTTGATCTTGTAAAAAGCGCATTGCTTGCGTACCATGCTCAACCGACATCTCGTTTGGTGACATGGGCAAAAATGCGCTGCACCAACCTCCGTTACGGCCACTCCCGCCAAAGCCAACAAATTGTGATTCAACAATCGCAATTGATAATTGCGGAGCGAGCTGTTTGAGATAAAAAGCCGTCCACAACCCGGTGTAGCCACCACCGATGATAACGACATCTACCTCGACAACACCATCTGCGGAACTACGACGAGTGGACGCATCAAACTGCACTCCCTCTTGCCAAAGCGGAACTGCGCGACCAAGAAGCATGATGACTAAAAACTACTGCAGTGTTGCTGGCACCGAACTCATCTCGAGGTGCAGCTCACTGCCGGTATACGGATTGGCGAGAGCAACTTTCTCATTCAGTTCAATACCCAAACCAGGTTCTGTCGGTGGAATGATGAAGCCACCCTCAAACTTGATTGACGTTTTTACGAGTTCGGCATGGAAGCCTTGCCATCCCTGAATGGTTTCAAGAATCAAAAAGTTTGGCGTGCATGTTGCGAGTTGGATATTGGCAGCGGCAACAACAGGACCGCAATACAGGTGCGGTGCAATTTGCGCGTGATACACCTCAGCCATTGATGCAATCTTCTTACCCTCAAGCAATCCACCACAACGACCAAGGTTTGGTTGCAAAATTGATGCAGCACCTGTTTTGAGAAGCTGATGAAATTCGTACTTCGTAGTCAGGCGCTCGCCTGCCGAAATAGGAATGCTCGTCGCGCGGGCAACCTTGGCAATTTCTTCTGGCGAATCTGGCGGCACTGGCTCTTCAAACCACAATGGGTCATACTTTTCAAGTTGCTTAGCAAGTCGTATTGCGCCAGACGCGCTGAATTGTCCGTGAGTGCCGAACAATATGTCTGCACGAGTGCCGATTGCTTCACGCACCGCGCGCACCATCTTGACTGAGAGGTCCATCGCGTGCAGTGCAGGCTGTCGACCATCAAACACCGAGTATCTTCCTGCTGGATCAAACTTGACTCCAGTAAAGCCGCGCTCGACTTCGCGCACCGCAGCCTCGGCGGCAGCATCTGGATCGTTGTACACCGGATCATCGGCGTACACGTCTACCCCGACTGGTGGATAGAGATAGGTATATGCGCGCAGTTTTTCGTGCACACGACCGCCCAGCAATTCGTAAACCGGTTTGCCAGTCTCTTTGCCGCAGATATCCCACATGGCCATCTCAATGCCACTCACGATGCCACCAGTTGTGAGGTCGGGGCGCAACGAATACCCGCGGCCGTACACATTGCGCCACATCATTTCAATATGAAACGGATCGCTTCCAATGACGTGACGTTGTGCAACTTCTTCAATCATCTTGGCTACAAGATGGGGTGAGTAAGTGGCGGTGTAGACCTCACCAATTCCCGAAATACCAGAATCAGTAGTGAGTTTGACAAAAATAAAATAGCGACCACCAAAACGTGGCGGTGGGTTTCCCACCACAAATGTTTTGACGTCGACAATTTTCATGAGTTGGCAGTCGCCTAGAACACAATCACGTTGCGAAGTGCTTCGCCGCGCTTTACTGCGTCGATTGCCTCATTGATTTCTTCGATCGGATACGTCTTGGTGACGAGTTCATCCAACTTGACTCGACCTTGGTTATACAAACCGACAAGGTTCGGAATATCGACTTGAATTCGTGCCGAACCCATCTTTGAACCCAGAATATTTTGGCTGTAAGCAGCCATGGTGCCAGGATCAATTTCTGACATCACGCCACTCGCCGGCATGCCCACCAGCACAACCGAACCGCTCTTGGCCAACATGCCGTACGACGAATCGAATGCTGACTTAACGCCAACAGTTACAAACACATAGTCTGCTCCGCGGCCATCCGTCAGTTCAAGCACTCGCTCAGCAACATTTTCAGTCTTTGAGTTGACACCGTGGGTTGCTCCAAACTCTTTTGCAGCAGCAATCTTGTTGTCAGCAATATCAATTGCAATGACAGTGCGTGCTCCGCTCACGCGTGCGCCCTGAATTGCGTTGAGGCCAACTCCACCCGTTCCAATAACAACGACGTGGCTACCGGCTGGAACCTTTGCCGTATTGGTTACTGCACCAAAACCTGTGATGACACCGCATGCAAGGAGCGATGCGCTTGCCATCGGAATCGTTTTCGGCACTGTAACGCACTGCGACTCATGCACAAGCACGAACTCTGCAAAGCCACCCGTACGCATGCTCTGCACAATCGAGTTTCCTTTTGCATCGGTGATTGGTGACTTGGCATCGAGAGGAAACTGAGTGCTACATGTAACAGGGTTGCCCATGCTGCAACCATGGCAGTGTCCGCACGAGCGAATCAGCGTGACAACAACATGCTCACCAACTTTTACTGTGGTGACATCGGCACCGACTTTTTCAACGACTCCGGCACACTCATGTCCGTAGATGGCTGGCAATGTGCCGCCCCACGAACCCTCTGCATACGTGATGTCGCTGTGACAAATTGCAACAGCCGAAACTTTGACGCGAACTTCGCCAGGACCAGCATCGGCAAGTTGAACATCTTCAATCACTAGTGGCTTACCGAACTCGCGACACACTGCTGCTTTCATAACGAATACTCTTTTCTTCGACTGGATGGGGGCTGAAGTGCCTTACTTAATGTAGTCGGCTGACTCGATATCAAGAATGTCCATCAAAGCCGCAAAGTGCAACTCGGCTGCCTCTGGGTATTCGCGCCACTGCTTACATGCAAGGGCCGCAGTTTTGTTATCCACCAATTGCAGTTCGTGTCCCGTGGAAAGAGCTATGACCTGCAGTTGCGCTGCTTTTTCGAGGTAGTACAGCTCGTCAAAGGCTTGTGCGATCGTGTCGGCTACTACCAACACCCCATGGTTGGCAAGAAACAAAATGTCCTTGCCATCAGCGAGAAGTGAAGCCACGCGCTCGCCCTCTGTTGGCTCGAGTGCCATACCTGCGTAGTGGCGGTCGTATGCGATGCGATCATAAAAACGACAAGCATTTTGATCCAGCATCAAAAATTCAAAATCTTTCAAACTTGCAAGCGCCGTCGTATACGGCATATGCGTGTGCAAAATACATCTCGCCCGAGGCACATTGCGATGGATAAACGAATGCAAAATCCAAGCCGTTGCATCTACGTTCTGTGCAACTGGGTCAGACGCCCGATCGGCTGTTGTCACTAGCGCCAACTGACTTGCCTGCGCGCGAGAAAAATGCATGCCACGTGTGTTGATCAAAAACTCTTGACCGTCATCACTGACAGCGGCACTGAAGTGATTAGCAATGCCTTCGTGGTAATCAAGTCTGGCAGCCCATCGAAAAGCAGCAGCCAATTCTCTGCGAGTTCTTTTGTGCGCCACACGTACCCCCAGTGCTTACATTGGACTAGCGAGAAAGACTCTATTCCAATTCGGCAGGAAAGCCCGGGGCACGCAAGTCTGAGCCAGTTGCATCTTCGAGCAACTTGACTACTTGCGATGACCAAGCCTCGCCACCGTAGGCAGCCTTTGCCTTCACAAATTGCTCGTTTGTCAAAGTTGCCAATGCAAGTGGCACACCAAACTCTTTGCCATACCCGAGCGCAAAGCCCATGTCTTTGAGCGCCAAGTCCATTGTGAAGTTGATGTTGTAACTGCCGTTGAGAATCACTTGGCTTTCTGTTTCGTGCACAAAGCTATTGCCCGATGATTGCTTGATTGCCTCAAAAGCCACACCAAGGTCGAGGCCGCCGCGCTTTGCGAGCATCAACGCTTCGCCTGCG
>WLKU01000124.1 GCA_009701105.1 Actinomycetota bacterium
AGAATCTGGTCGCGGCGCTGATAAATAACCTTGCGCTGCTCATTCATTACTTCGTCGTACTTAAGAACGTTTTTGCGAATCTCACCGTTGCGTTGTTCGACTGTTGTTTGAGCACGCTCAATGGCCTTGGTCACCATCTTGGCTTCAATCGCTTCGTCATCTGGCAATGCTCGACCCATCACCCAACTCAAGGCACCGGTTGCAAACAAGCGCATCAATTCGTCGTCGAGGCTCAAGTAAAAACGGCTTTCGCCCGGATCACCTTGGCGACCAGAACGACCACGTAACTGATTGTCAATACGTCGCGACTCGTGACGCTCGGTGCCAAGCACATAGAGACCACCAACACTGCGCACTTTGTCGCCCTCGATCTTGCACGAAGCCGTGAACTCAACCAACAAATCGGAGTAGCGCTTGAGTGCCGCTACCCGAGATTGCTTGTATTCATCAGACATCTGCTCGAGCGGTATTGACAAAGCAAATTCGTCAGTCAACGTGTCTGGCGCGAATCCCTCTTGCAATACCTTGGCGCGAGCAAGCCCTTCTGGGTTTCCGCCGAGCATGATGTCGACACCGCGTCCAGCCATGTTGGTTGCAACAGTGACGCTGCCTATGCGGCCAGCCTGCGTAACGATCGAAGCCTCGCGTGTGTGCTGCTTGGCATTGAGCACTTCGTGTTTAATACCGTGCTTGTCGAGTTCGCGCGACAGCAATTCGCTCTTCTCAACGCTGACAGTACCAACCAAGACTGGTTGGCCTTTTTTGTGTTTCTCTTCGATATCAGCAACAACTGTTTTAAACTTTGCAGCTTCGGTCTTAAAAATCAGGTCTGCTTGGTCAATACGCACCATCTCTCGATTGGTTGGGATAGGAACAACCTGCAGCCCATAGGTATTCATCAACTCGGCTGCTTCGGTTTGCGCAGTACCGGTCATGCCGGAGAGTTTGTCGTACATGCGGAAATAATTTTGCAGGGTGACAGTTGCGAGCGTTTGGTTTTCTTCTTTGATCTTGACGCCCTCTTTGGCCTCAACCGCCTGGTGAATACCCTCACTCCAACGACGGCCTTCAAGAATTCGACCTGTAAATTCGTCGACAATTTTTACTTCACCATCTTGGATGATGTAGTCCTTATCGCGCTGATACAACACGGCTGCTTTGAGGGCCACTTGCAATTGATGCACCAAGTTTTGTTGCACTTCGTCATACAAGTTGGCGATGCCAAGTTGCTGTTCTACCTTTTCGATTCCGGCCTCGGTTGGCACCACGACGCGCTTGTCTTCTTCAACTTCATAATCGACGTCTCGCTTGAGCGACCTGACGATCGAAGCAAATTGGTAATACGACTTGGCCGCATCGGCAATGCGTCCAGAAATAATCAATGGAGTACGAGCCTCGTCAATCAAGATTGAGTCAACTTCGTCGACGATCGCGAAGTAATGACCGCGCTGCACTTTTTCTTCTTTGGTGCCAGCCATGTTGTCGCGCAAATAATCAAAACCAAATTCGTTGTTTGTGCCGTAGGTGATGTCGGCCATGTAGTCGATGCGCTTCTCTGCTGCCGATGTGCGCACGCCAGGAATCACGAGTCCAACTTCGAGTCCAAGCCAGCGATGAATACGACCCATCCACTCCGAGTCGCGTTGCGCAAGATAATCGTTGGTAGTCACCAAGTGCACACCTTTGCCCGGCAACGCGTTGAGATACGCAGGCAACGTTGAAACGAGCGTCTTGCCTTCGCCTGTGCGCATTTCGGAAATCCAGCCGGCATGCAGCGCTGCTCCACCCATCATCTGCACGTCGTAGTGGCGCTGACCAATAACACGCAGTGAGGCTTCACGAACTACAGCAAACGCTTCAACCAATAAATCATCGGTATCTTCACCGCGCTCGATACGCGAGCGAAACTCGGCGGTCTTGCCCTTAAGTGCCTGATCCGACAACGCATGTATCTCTGGCTCTTGAGCATTGATATCGGGAATGATGTCGGCCAAAGCCTTGACCTTTTTGCCCTCACCGGCGCGAAGAATGCGATCAAGAAGGGCCATAAGACCCTGAATCCTACCTTCGGAGGTCGTGCCTGACAGCGCTTGCCACCGCCGCACAGGTCACTTGCCGAGCACCCGCCTTGCGCAATGCGTCTGCAGCACACCGCAGAGTTGTGCCAGTTGTGACCACGTCATCAACAACTATTACATGACTGTTAACCCCCAGTTTGCGCGCTGAAAAAACAGAACCTCGCAAGCGCTCTTCACGCGACGCTCCGGTTTGCACGTTGGTTGAGGTCTTGATCAGAAGTTGTCTGCACGGCACATCGAGCACTCTGGCCAATCGTCGCGCCAATAATTCGGCCTGGTCGAGGCCCCGTCGACGAACTCGCGCCGTACTGGTCGGTGCCCATGTCACCACATCGCAGACTGTCGCGATGTTTGGCACGCTTTGCAGAACTCGTTGCGCCAGTAATTCTGCGAGCACCACAACCACCTGCCTGCGATTTCGGTACTTAAGATTCAATATCAATCGGCGAGCGATGCCTTCATACGCAACAGCCACTACTGCTGCATCGCACTCGGGTTGCACCATTGCAAAAAGTTGTGCCCGGCATGTAGCGCACAGTACGCGAGCAATGCCACCACACGCCTCGCACCGCTGCCTAAACAACATTCACACCTCCACTGCATTAGTCTTTGCGCGTGGCAAATTATTTTCTTGCACCGCTCAAAGATCGCCCAATCGAGCGACTGACCAGATGTGTGTTTGGGCTTGCACTTTTCGGAACCGGAATTGGCATGCAAAAAGCCGGCAATCTGGGTTTGCCACCGTGGGATGTGTTTCATGATGGCGTGAGCAAGATCATCGGCTTACCTTTTGGCACAACCATCGTGCTCACGAGCGCGTTCGTTATGTTGCTCTGGATTCCACTGCGACAAGCACCAGGACTCGCCACCATTTTGAACGCAATTGAGGTTGGCATTGCAGCCGGCATCTTTCTTTCGATCGTTCCAGAAGCCACCGATGACACAGCAATGTGGCTGCGAATATTTCTGATGCTTGGCGGAATTGTGGTGACCGGAATTGGATCTGGTTTTTATATCGGTGCAGGTCTTGGCCCTGGCCCACGTGACGGCTTGATGGTTGGTCTTGCCAAACGCGGTATCAATATCGGCAAAGCACGCACAGGCGTAGAGATTGCAGTGTTGCTTGCAGGAGTTGCATTGGGCGGCTCGATCGGAATCGGCACGATTGCCTTTGCTGTTTTGATCGGACCCATAGTCGCGAAAACTCTTCCGCTTCTACAGATCCGATCTGCAAAATAAACTGCTGTTGTACAGCTGTTAACTAGTAGCGGTAGTTCTCCGACTTAAACGGGCCATTGTGTGGAATGCCCAGGTAGTCAGATTGCTCGTCTGAAAGCTTTGTCAACACTGCGCCAAGAGCGCCCAAGTGCAGCGTCGCAACTTTTTCGTCGAGAGCCTTTGGCAACACGTATACGCCAAGTGGATACTTGTCGGTGTTGTTAAACAGCTCCATCTGAGCAATGACTTGGTTCGTGAATGAGCAACTCATCACGAAGCTCGGGTGTCCTGTTGCACAACCCAAGTTGACAAGACGTCCTTCCGCCAACACGATCACAGCGTGGCCGTCTTGAAACGTCCACAAGTCGGTGCCGGCCTTGAGTTCATCGCGAGTTGCCCCGCTTCGAGCAAGACCAGCCATATCAATTTCGTTGTCGAAGTGGCCGATGTTGCACACAATTGCGTTGTGCTTCATCCTTGCCATGTGATCAACAGTCACAATTGCCTCGTTGCCCGTTGCAGTTACAAACACATCTGCCGTTGAAACAAGAGCCTCAAGTGTGTTGACTTCGTAGCCCTCCATCGCTGCTTGTAACGCATTGATTGGGTCAATCTCGGTCACCACAACGCGCGCACCTTGACCGCGCAAACTTTGCGCACAGCCTTTACCTACGTCGCCATAACCACAGACCACTGCCAACTTGCCTGCCAACATCACGTCAGTTGCACGGTTGATTGCGTCAATCAACGAGTGACGACATCCGTACAAGTTGTCGAACTTTGATTTGGTCACGCTGTCATTGACGTTGATTGCAGGAAAGAGCAACTCGCCCTTTTCGGCCATCTTGTAGAGGCGCTTTACTCCGGTTGTTGTTTCTTCAGTGACACCCTTGATGCCTTTTGCCATCGTGGTCCACTTTTTTGGCTCGGACTTGAGCGAGCGCTGCAAGAGTCCAAGCACAATTGCCAACTCTGGGTTTGATGCCGTCGTTGGGTCTGGAACAGCACCTGCTGCTTCGTACTCAACACCCTTATGCATCAGCATGGTCGCATCGCCACCATCATCCA
>WLKU01000125.1 GCA_009701105.1 Actinomycetota bacterium
AATTCCATTTTGATGCTTCTGCAAGCAAGTTGACCACCTCGTCTTCTGGGTTGATTTGAGTTTCGGGAGTCGGGATCTTTTCGATTGCATCGTCACCCCATGCAACAGCGAGTTGCTTGAGGCGACTGTCGCGCACAAACGCAAAGTATTCGGAATCGCGCACCAAGTTGGAGGCGATCTTGATAGGTCGTTTGTCGATTGGATATGTGCGGATTTGTATCCATGCTTGAGCAACGGTGTCGGTGAGAGCCTCGTCAAACCCTCCGCGAGCCAACTTGCCACGCCGAGCAGCGATAGAGATCAGTGGTGGCAGAAGCCGCTGCAACACAATGCGCGTTGCAAGCTCGTCGTTGGCTGCGCGAATAACAAGTTTGAAGAGGTATTGATCGCCAATCGAATCGGTTGCTTCCAGGCCAAAGCCGGCTCGAATAAGTACTTCGTCGAGGTTTGCTACTCGCTTACCTGGAAGCCCCCAGCCGTTGACCCGTCTGAGTGTGGATGGCGCATTCGAGAGAGCCGACCACTCCTGCACGAGTGTGCGAACCGTGGACGACTTGCCTGTTGGGTGAATGATTGTTGTGGGACGTGTACAAGTGCGTGCTGTTTGTGTGGTCATGCAGATGATGATCCGCACAGCACTCACCGCACTTCTCACTGCAGGTCGCACTGCAATCAACATTGAGATTGCCAATGATGCAAAGATTGAGAACCATGAGAATTACCTTGCCCTCAGGCACCCCTGCCGAAATTGATTTGAGTGTGGCCAACCCAGTCATGGGGCTCGTGATCATGCCGGACATCTTTGGAATGCGACCACTTTTTGATGATCTTGTTGCTCAATTAGCGCGTGAGTGGAACATGGCAGTCATTGCGATTGAGCCATTTCCAAATCAAGCCTTATCGGCTGATATTGCCGAGCGGATGGCATGTATGCCAATGCTGAGTGATGACGTGGTGCTTCGTGACATGCACGAAGCTGCTGACGCTCTCGGTATGAATCGAGTTGGGTTGATTGGGTTTTGTATGGGCGGAATGTATTGCCACAAAGCAGCACGAAGCGATCGGTTTGCTCGGATCTCATCGTTCTACGGAATGATTCATATTCCGGATGCTTGGATGAGTGCCACGCAGGGCGATCCACTGACGTATCTCGAAGGTGGCAATGCCGACCGAGTGCTTGCCATCATCGGATCACTCGATCCGTACACACCGCCAGACCAAGTGTTGGAGTTGCGTGCCACAGGCGTGACCGTGCAGGAATACCCCGAAGCAGTGCACGGCTTTGCTCACGATGTAGCGCGTCCGGCACATCGCGCGCGCGATGCGCAAGATGCTTTTAGTCGCACACGCGACTGGCTGCTCGCTCAGTAGGTAAAGCGAACTAGCTAGAACGAACTGTCATGCGATCACGCATGATGATGTGATAGCGACGATCTTGTTGTTTAAGCCAACCGAGTCGAATAAAACTTGCGATGGCTTTGTTGACACGTTCGCGCGATGCACCAACCATGCCGGCTAACTCTTCTTGAGTAACTGGCAAAACAAAATCATCGCTGCCGCCAGAAAGTTCGAGCAAACGTTTTGCGGTGCGTCCGGTGACGTCAAGAAAAACGCTGTCAGCCAACACTTCGTCCATCACGCGCAGACGAGTTGCGAGCAACTTAGTAACACCCCACAACATTGTTGGGTGAGTTCGCATCTGCTCAACTACCGGTGCATACGGAATGCAAAGAACTGAGCTTGTTTCAATTGCGCGAGCCATCGCACTGCGCGAGCCATTGTCAAGCAAACCAAGTTCGCCGAACAAATCGCCGTCTTCCATGAGCGCCAACATGCTTTCGCGACTGTCGAGCGGCTTGTTGCCAATAGCAATTGCGATGCGCCCACTGAGCACGACAAACAGTGCGTCTGGAGTGTCGCCTTCATTAAACAACACATCACCCCGTTGGAGTGTTTGAGTCTTGGCCAACGCAGCAATCGCCGTGAGTGCTTCTACTGGTGTTTCTGCGAAGAAAGCAGTGTTGGAGAGGATGTCTTCGTGTGTCATGAAGTTATGACGGTACTACCCTAAATGAGCGTGACAACCATGCCTAACGAAATTGTTTGGACCATAGTTGTTGCCGCAGGATCGGGTGCCAGATTTGGGAGCCCGAAGCAGTTTGCGATGCTCGGAGATCGACGGGTATTGGACTGGTCAGTTGCTACTGCGAGCGCAGTGAGCGCGGGGGTGATTGTGGTGTTGCCACCGGACGCCACTCTTGGTGAAGGCCAGGTTGCTGGTGGTGAAACTCGCAGTGAATCAGTGCGCTGTGGACTCAGGGCAGTGCCGCCAGAGGCAACGATCATTTGCGTGCATGATGCAGCCAGGCCATTTGCCACTGAACATTTGTTTAGAGAAACTATTTCTCAAGTGCACAATGGTGCTGACGGCGCTGTTCCTGCAATTGGTGTCACCGACACGATCAAACAAGTGGATGCACAAAATGTTGTCGTCAATACTCCGGACCGCTCATCATTGGTGGCGGTGCAAACACCGCAAGTTTTTCGAGCTGCAGTATTGCGTGAAGCGCACGCATCATGCCCAGAAGGTACTGACGACGCGACACTTGTTGAACTGTTGGGTAAGCGTGTGGTTGTTGTGGCTGGCGAAGCGCTCAATCGCAAACTCACAGCACCGGAAGATTTGGAATGGGCTCGTGCTACCGCGCGAACCGAAGTGTAAGGAGACAAAATGGCTACTTCGATCCGAGTTGGACAAGGTTTTGATATTCATCGTTTTGAAGACACTCCGAGCGGTCGCGTGCTTGTGCTTGGTGGTGTGCAATTTGTAGGAGAACGCGCATTGGTAGGGCACAGTGATGCAGATGTGATTGCTCATGCAATTGCTGATGCACTTCTTGGTGCAGCATCGCTTGGCGATATTGGTCAACACTTTCCGGACACCGACCCAAAATGGGCGGGAGTTGATTCGTTGCTGCTGCTGTCGCATGTAGTTGAGTTAGTAAAAAAGAATGGTTTTGAAATTGGCAATGTTGATTGCAGCGTGGTCTGTGAAAAACCCAAGCTTGCGCCCCATCGCGAGGAGATGCAACGTAAACTCATGGATGTGGTTGGCGCTCCTGTTTCGGTAAAAGGACGCAGAGCAGAAGGTCTCGGCGCACTTGGCCGTCAAGAAGGAATTGCATGTTGGGCAGTGTGTGTGATTGAACGAGTTGCGCAATGAAGCCACGCGATTCTCGACCGGGCAAGGGTCCGCGCAGCGGAGCGACAAGCAGTAATAAGCGCGCCGCCGCAGGTGGAACTGGTCGCAGCGCAGCCAGCGGAACTGGTCGCAGCGCCACTGGCAAGCGCGTAGATCCGCGCGACGCACGTCGAGATCCACGCGATGCAAAGCGACCACCTCGTGATGCAAAGTACGCACCGCGCGCAGCAGTCAACACCAAGCGCAGTCGCCCACCGGCTCGCGAACACATGGGGCCCCGCGCGCCACGACCAGATCAACACGGACTTGGTGGATCACAGATTGAGGGCCGTCAGGCAGTACGTGAGTTGTTGATCGCACAACGCCGCAAAACATTTGAGATTTGGGTGTCCAATGACTTGGACGAGAACGATGTAATTAATGACATTTTGGCGTTGGCTGCAGATCAGCGCGTGCCAGTGCGTCGTGTGCCTCGAAAAGAAATTGAAAAAGAAGCACGCAGCGAAGCACCGCAAGGTGTGCTTGCAATGGCTGCTCCAATCCCCGACGTTGAACTTGGTGACTTGCTTGCGCCGCGTAAAGGAAATGTTCCCGCATTTTTAGTCGCCATTGATGGCGTGACTGACCCAGGCAACCTTGGTGCAATCTTGCGTTCGTGTGATGGAGCGGGTGTGCATGGTGTGATATTGCCTCGACATCGAGCCGTGCACATCACACCAACTGCGGCAAAATCTGCTGCAGGTGCAGCCGAGTACGTGCCTATGTGTGTAGTGGGTGGACTGCCAACTGCGCTCAAGCAAATGAAAGATGCAGGAGTCTGGATCGTTGGATTGAGCGATGCTGCTGACAAAAACATCTTTGAGATTGGCGATCTCACTTCTGAACCAATTTGTTTGGTGTTGGGTGCTGAAGGTGCAGGTTTATCTCGACTTGTCAAAGAACGTTGTGATTTGTTGGTGAGTATTCCAATGGGCGGCTCGCTTTCATCACTCAACGTTTCGGCTGCTGCAGCGCTTGCAACATACGAAGTAGTTCGTTCACGCGTTGCCAAGACCAAATAATTCGCTGTAACCTAGACGAGCCGGGTTAGCTCAGAGGCAGAGCAACCGCCTTGTAAGCGG
>WLKU01000126.1 GCA_009701105.1 Actinomycetota bacterium
ACGTCTGGTGCAACTGCAAGAGCCAAGTTGCTCGGCAATGTCCATGGCGTTGTAGTCCATGCAAGTAGTGATTCGCCGGTCTCGAGCACGAACGCAACAGTCAGTGCAGGATCTTGCACTTGCTTGTACGCATCATCCATGCGTGTTTCCGTGTTTGACAAAGGAGTTTCAAGCGCCCACGAATACGGAAGTACACGAAACCCTTCGTAAATGAGACCCTTGTCCCACAGCGTCTTAAACGCCCACATCACACTTTCCATGTACGACACGTCGAGTGTTTTGTAATCGTTAGCAAAATCAACCCAGCGAGCTTGGCGAGTTACATAGCGCTCCCAATCACTTGTATATCGCAGCACAGATTCTTTGCAGTACTCATTAAATTTCTCGATACCAAAATCGGTGATCGCTTGCCGTCCTGAAATCTCTAACTGACGCTCTGCTTCTGCCTCGGCAGGCAAGCCATGACAATCCCAGCCGAAACGACGCTCGACTCGCTTGCCCTGCATTGTTTGATACCGAGGAACGGCGTCTTTGACAAACCCAGTGAGCAGGTGGCCGTAGTGCGGTAAACCATTGGCAAACGGTGGCCCATCATAAAAGACATATTCATTAGCGCCATTGGTGCCAGCATCTCGTTGATCGATAGATGCCTGGAAGGTGCCATCAGTAGCCCAGAACTCGAGCGTCTCATTTTCGAGCGCCGGAAAGTTTGGCTGAGAATCAACCTTTGGATAAGTCACGGTGCGTCATTGTAAAGGCAAATGCGTGCTACTGGCTTGATGCTTAGCAGCGAAGCAACATGCCTTGCACGACGATCTGCAAAAACAGCAACACCACAAGGGGTGAAAGATCGAGTTGCCCTGCAAGGGGCAATGCGCGTCTCACTGGCAGAAGCACGGGATCAGTCAGCATCATCACGATTCGTACAACCTGACCGAGGGGTCCGTTTGGGTTGGCGGGAAACCACGAAAGAATCACTCTTCCAATAATCAGGAATGTGTAGAGCTCTACGAGAGAGCAAAGAAGATTAATCACGAATAACGCGCGTGCCACGCGGTGTCAACAAAAATACACCTGGCGCAATCTTTTCCATTTTGCCTTCGATGCCGTACGTTACTCCGCTCGCGAAATCAATCAGTCGTCGCGCAATTTCCGAATCTGCAGCACCGATATTCATTGCAACAGGCTGACCAGACCTGAGCAAGTCTGCAATATCTTTTGCTTGGTCATAACGAGTTGGACGAATGGCAACTGGCTCAGCAGTTGTCTGTGTCAGTTTGCGCACGGTACCACCGGTGCTCGAGCCACTTGGGCGCAGTTGCACACTTGAGTCATCGCGTTGTGGTTGCGCGCGCACTGTTGTTGGTCGTGCTGCAGTTCTTGGCCGCGGTGCTACTTCATACTCATCATCAACTTCAATTTCGTCTTCGTATTCATCAACAATTTGCCGAGACTGTGGGCGTCGAACTGCTCCACCACCGCGGGTATTGCGAGCAGCAGGGCGCTCTACCGCTATCGAAGCGTCGTAGTCGTCATAGGCGTCATCTGGTCCAAGACCGAGATAGTCCATTGCTCGTCTAAACATTGACATCACAAGAATCTTACAACACCCGACTAGATCGAATGTGGACGCTGGCCGAATAGCGCAGTTCCGACCCGCACCAACGTGGAGCCTTCCTCTACTGCAATCTCGACATCGGCCGTCATCCCCATTGACAACTGTTCAACCCCTAGATCATCCGCCATCCGCTTGAGTAATCCAAATGCAGCGCGAGTCTTAAATGGGTCCATGTCGGTTGGGCCAACAGTCATCAGCCCAGTCACGTCTAATCCCCCCTGTCGGGCTTGACGAACAAGGGTCTCAACCTCAGTCGGATCACACCCGCCTTTATCCATTTCGCTGGTGGTATTGACTTGCACCAGTATTTCGCATCGGCCAGCCGAGGTGCGGGCCATCTGGCGTTTCACAAGTTCGGTCACAACCGATGCCCTGTCTACTGACTGCCACACATCAACAATGTCGAATAATGACTTGATTTTGTTGGTTTGCAATTGCCCTATGAAATGGACGGGCAATCGTTTAGCAGGATCTACCTGCTGCGATTTGGCAATCAATTCTTGGGCATAGTTTTCGCCAACCGCCTCACATCCCGCAAACATTGCGTCGCTCCATGCGTCGATACCAAAAGTTTTGGTAACGGCAACAATGCCTACACCGATGCCCCCAGCACGCGCAATTCGATCGCGCAATTCGGCAACGCGAGTTGCTACGAGTGCTTGATTCACGAAACCTCGGTGGCGAACGCGCCAACCATCTGAAGTTGTTACTTCAAAAAGTCTGGAACGTCAAAGCCGTCGGATGAATCACGCAATGGATCTTCGCCTGAACCAAACAACTCTTTGATCCGACTTCCACGTGGCTCGCCACGCGTATCAGCACGACCATCACCACGACCCGCAGATCGCGTCATACCCGAATCGGAGCGATCAAACCCTGCGGCGATGACAGTCACTTGTACTTCGTCATCGAGTTCGTCATTAATAACCGTACCGAAAATGATGTTTGCGTCCTGGTGCGCAACAGCGTGCACAATCTCTGCTGCAGCATTGAGCTCAAACAAGCCCATGTCGGATGGCCCAGTGATATTGAGCAAAATACCGCGTGCTCCCTCGATGGACGACTCGAGCAGTGGCGAGTTGATAGCGGCAGTTGCGGCTGCAATTGCACGATTATCGCCCTTTGCTTTTCCAGTCCCCATCAGGGCAGTGCCCGCATTTGTCAAAATCATTTTGACGTCAGCAAAGTCGGTGTTGATCAGACCAGGTGTGGTGATCAAGTTGGTAATACCTGCAACACCTTGCAACAAAACTTCATCAGCGCGCTTAAAGGCATCGAGCAAACTCGTCTTCTCGGTGGCAACTGACAAGAGTCGTTCGTTCGGAATGATGATCAACGTGTCGACCTTGTCACGCAACTTGGCAATACCGGCTTCGGCTTGCATCGCGCGACGACGACCCTCAAAACCAAACGGACGTGTCACGATGCCAACGGTCAGCGCACCAGCGGCACGAGCAATCTCGGCGATGATTGGTGCTGCACCAGTTCCGGTACCGCCACCTTCGCCAGCAGTTATAAACACCATGTCTGCGCCACTGACAATTTCTTCAATGTCGCTGCGACTTGCTTCGGCAGCATCTTGACCAATTGCTGGATCACTACCGGCTCCAAGGCCACGGGTGATTTCGCGACCAATGTCAATTTTGAAATCTGCATCGCTCATCAACAACGCCTGAGCATCAGTGTTTACAGCCACAAATTCGACGCCTCTTAAATTGGAGTCGATCATGCGGTTGATGGCGTTAACACCAGCCCCACCTACTCCGATTACTTTGATAACCGCCAAAAAGTTTTGTGGTGCACCAGCCATTTTGTAATCCTCCTACGAAGCATCTTTGACAATGAACTTGACTCTGTCACAGACGCCGGTTCCTATGTTGGGTACAGGCTAGTTGATCGTTCAGGCTGGCTGTGATCACGACTGAACTACAGGGGTCCCCGTTGACACATCGATACTGATGATCGAGTTGACATCTTGACGGCGCAGTAAAACCACCACATTGACGAGTTTGTTGCGCATATCCACGGGAGACCCAAAGTTGATAACTGTGCCAGTTTTGAGGGTCATCGTGATCTGCTCAGACCCTGCCACTCCAAGATGCTTGACCATTGGCGCAAGCTCACTTGGCAGCGACATCGCCAATTGGCCCGCTGCTCTATATGCAGCGGCCGAGCTTGCTCCCGCAGTCAAGTTTGATCCAGTTCCCTCGATCCACATGTATTGAGTTGGTCGCCCCTCCACCACACTCAGCACCAAACCATCTTCGTCAATTACACGTGCCCGATTATCGACACCAAGAAACCATGCAACAGGAATTCTTTCGTTGATCTGGATCAAAACGCGACTCGGAAGGCTCGTTGTTATTCGAGCAGACTTAATCCACGGATCACTCTCAAGTCTCTCCCGAGCTGTTTTGGTATCGACAGTGAGCACCGACTTGCCCTTGAGTGAATCCGAAACACTTCTCACCAATGCGGCGTCTGCATATTTTCCGCCTTCAACTTGCACAGTTCTTACCGCGACGATTGGCGATGCCAAAACAATAAGTGCAAGGCCAATGAACAACACAACACCGAAACCTGTCATCACTAAGCGCTTGCGCTTGTTGCCACCAGCAATCTTGCCTGTGAGCTTGCCCAACAGCTGGCGTGATTTACG
>WLKU01000127.1 GCA_009701105.1 Actinomycetota bacterium
CCAATCTCTGCAACACGGGTGTGGCACGCTCCCTTCGTGCCGATACGATCCCAAGTCCACATATCCACCCTGCCCCCTCGGGGGCTCCAGCCCCGGTTGGAACCGAAGGGAGTTACCACGTTCATGCGTGCTTACGAATTAATGCTCATAGTTAGCGGCAACTTAGAAGAATCGGCTGCGCACAGTTGGATCTCCACTGTGACCAAGGCAGTTCAAGGTGTTGGTGGCACAGTCCACGGTTCGCCTGATTGGTGGGGCAAGCGTCGTCTTGCATACCCAATCAACAAACAGAACGACGGCTACTACGCGGTGTTCAATCTCATGGCACCAGGTGGCGCACTCGACGAATTCGAGCGCAGCCTTCGCATTGCGGACGATGTCCTCCGCCACAAACTTCTCCGTTTGCCAGATCAAGAAGCATCACGCCGCGGTCTCACCGCAGTGTCTGCATAATTGATCTCTTTGAACTAGCAGCCACTTCGTAAGGAGCATCAACAATGTCAGATAACACCATCACTCTCGTAGGTAATCTCACCCGCGATCCAGAACTTCGTTTCACCACCACCGGTCGTGGAGTTGCCTCGTTTGGCATCGCCGTCGGTCGTCGTTATCAGGTCAATGGCGAATGGCAGGAACAAACTTCCTACTTCAACGTCACTGCATGGGGCCAACTTGGCGAAAACGCAGCGGCATCATTGACCAAAGGCGCACGAGTTGTTGTCACTGGTCGACTCGAGCAACGTGAGTACACCACTCGCGAGGGTGACAAGCGCACTGCCATCGACGTGATCGCCGATGAGCTCGGACCAAGCCTTCGTTGGGCAACTGCCCAAGTAGAGCGCACCCCAAAGACTGATGGCCCAAGCCAGGGCGGCGCGTCACGTGGCGCTAACCCAGGCACCGATGTCAATCCTCATGACACCGGCGAAGAACCGTTCTAATCACACCACTCAATAATCACAAAGGGAATTAAGACATGACAAGTAAAACCAACAAAGCGAGGGCAGCGAAAGCTGCGATGCGCAAATACAAGAAGCGTCCAAACGTTTTACACGCTGAGCACATTGGATACATCGACTACAAAGATGTCAACTTGTTGCAGCGCTTCATGTCCGATCGATCAAAGTTGCGCGCACGTCGCATGAACGGCAACACCGTTCAGCAACAACGTGACGTAGCACTTGCAGTCAAGAACGCGCGTGAGATGGCACTCTTGCCATACACCAAGCGAGTTGCCGCAGCGCGCGCACCTCGTCGCGGCGAGGAAGACGGTGGCTCACGCAGCGATCGTCCACGTCGTGGCGCACCAAACACTGATGCTGGTTCAAACGAATCAGCATTTGTCGATAAGTACGCAGCAGCAATTGATGCCGCCGAATCTTCGGTAGCCGCAGCACCAGCAGCTGACGTTGAAGTTTCAGCCACAACTACAACTGAGGAGGCATAAGCCATGAAGGTTTTGCTTCGTTCTGATATTGCAGGTGTTGGTCGCCGTGGCGACATCATCACCGTTTCGTCTGGTCATGCACGCAACCATTTGTTGCCACACGGCCTTGCCATTGTGGCTTCCGAAGGCGAAGTCGTTCAGGCTGGCGTGATGCGCCGTGCTCGTGACTTGCGCGAAAACACCGAGCGCGAAGCTGCGCGCGGTGTTGCAGCCAACTTGGCCAAGCAGTCAATCAAGGTCAAGGCAAAAGCTGGAGCCGAGGGTCGTTTGTTTGGTTCGATCTCCACTACCGAGATTGCTGCGGCGCTCTTGGATCAAACAGGTATCACTGTTGATCGCAAGAACATCACCATCGACACACCGATCCGTGCAGTTGGCGACCATGCAGTTTCGGTCGAGCTGTACTCAGATGTTGTTGGTGTGATCAACCTCTCTGTCGTAGCCAAGTAACGCAACGCAATGGCTCCGCACAGCGGGGTTGCATGTGGTTATCCACAGTTAAGTCACATGGTTATGCCCCTAGCGATCAACAGGCAAGTTCGGGCAAGGTAGACGTATGTCAATAGCGGGTGAATCAAACAGCGACACACGACCAGTGCAACGCAGCACGCAACGTGTGCCGCCGCACAACCTAGATGCCGAATCTTCATTATTGGGCGCCATGTTGTTGTCGCGCGACGCGGTTGCTTCTGCACTCGAACGCGGCGTACTTCCTGACGAGTTTTATAAACCAATTCACCGCCATATTTTTGATGCAATTCGTTCGCTCAATACGGGTGGCGAGCCGGTTGATGCAGTCACGGTTGCAGAAGAACTTCGTCGCGCAGGCACACTCGACACCATTGGTGGTCTTGATGCATTGCTGACGTTGCAAAACGCAACACCAGCGATCACTAGCGCTGATCGCTACGCAAAGATTGTGCGCGACACCGCACGCCTTCGTCGCCTGATCGGTGCGGCATCCGATATTGCCGAGATCGCATTCAATGAGCCAGACGATGTTGACAAAGCAATCGATGATGCAGAGAGCAAGATTTTTGATATTGGCGAGAGCCATGTCGGTGACAATGCAGAGAAGGTCAACGTGTTGATCGATCAAGCAATCGAAAAACTGCAGACGCTCGTAGACAACAAGGGTGCTATTACGGGTGTGCCAACAGGAATTGCAGAACTCGACAAAGTGTTACTTGGCTTGCAGCCTGGCACGCTCAACATCATCGGAGCTCGTCCTGCCATGGGTAAGAGTGCCTTTGCACTCGGACTTGCAGTACACGCTGCACAAACACTGATGAAGCCCGTTCTGTTCTTCTCGTTAGAAATGGGTAAAGCCGAACTCGCGCAACGTATTTTGTCGAGTGAAGCTCGCGTAGACAGCCAGTTGTTGCGCACCGGTCGTCCATCAGCAAACGATTGGACAAAGATCAGCCACGCCGTTGGTCGACTCGATATCCCGTTGATCATTGATGACAGTGCCGGTACCTCGGTAGGCCAAATTCGCGCAAAAGCACGTCGAACCATTAGTCGCGACGGTGGGCTCTCGCTCATCGTGATCGACTATTTGCAGTTGATGGGTGGAGACGGTCGACCAGAGAACCGCCAGTTGGAAGTGAGCGAGATCAGCCGAAAACTCAAGTTGTTGGCCCGCGAGTTCAATGTGCCGGTCTTGGCCTTAAGTCAGTTGAGTCGTCAACTCGAGGCACGCACCGAAAAGCGCCCAACACTTTCCGACTTGCGCGAGTCTGGCGCTCTCGAGCAGGACGCCGACGTAGTGATGTTCTTGTTTCGCCCCGAAATTTATGACCAAGATCCCAACTTGAAGGGTCGTGCCGAAATCAACGTTGCCAAGCACCGCGCCGGACCATTGGGGACTGCACAACTTGCGTGGCTCTCGACGTACACCCGTTTTGAGAGCGTGGCTTCAGATCCTGTTGTCGATGCAGCACTTCGCAACTAGCGCATGTTTCTTGGCGAAAACTTACTTGCGTATTTAGTGCTCGCTCTTGGAGGGGCAATGTGCGTTGGCAATGTGCTGGCCATCGTGAGACCACCGAGTGCAACAAAAAAACCCAAACATGCAAGCGATGACCTCGACCGAGCACCAATTGCTCGCACCATCACAATGGCGCTCGTTGGTGGTGTTGCAGCCGCCTGGGCCCTTGTCAGTTTGTTGAGCGGGTGACGGGAATCGAACCCGCGTTCTCAGCTTGGGAAGCTGATGTTCTACCTCTGAACTACACCCGCGAAACCGTTGTAGAGAGTACCAATCCGAAACCAAGTTGAAATACCTGTTGGATAACTGGCTGGGCGTTCGGGGGGTTGTATTAGATAGTGTGCTTCGTTGTGATCCTGTCTGACAAAAGCATCCGCGAGGCACTTGCCGCGAAAAGAATCATCATTGATCCGCTCGATGAGTCGTGCTTGCAGCCGTCGTCGATTGACGTCAAAGTATCCAACCTGTTCCGGGTCTTTCGCAATCACACCGCAGCGGTTATCGATGTAAAGAAAGATCTTGCAGATCTCACCGAGTTGGTAGAAGTTCCCCAAGATGGCGTGTTTATGTTGCACCCAGGCGAATTCGTTTTGGGTTCAACACTCGAGCGAGTAGCTATTGCAGACGATCTGGTCGCACGCGTTGAGGGCAAAAGCTCGCTCGGTCGACTTGGCTTGCTGATTCACTCAACTGCCGGATTTATTGACGCTGGTTTTGATGGCCACATCACACTCGAGTTATCAAATGTGGCCAATTTGCCAATCACGTTGTATCCAAACATGAAGATTGGTCAAGTGAGTTTCATGACAATGACAACTCCTGCCGACAATCC
>WLKU01000128.1 GCA_009701105.1 Actinomycetota bacterium
ACAGCTGCCATCACACCAAGTGCGATCATCGCACCATACGCGTTGAGTTTGAGTGGACCTAGATGCAACGAGCCACTACTTGGGCTTGGTAAGACCGCAAAAAAGTTCACGGGCTCAAGACCTGCTTAGCGAATGTGACCGAACGAGACATCACAGTTTCTTTTTCAACATCTTGAGTTGCAACATGGAAACTCTTTTCCAGCATTACGCGTTCAACTTTGCCTGCATAGTGTGCAACCAAGAAGTCGCTTTGAGTTGGTTCGACAACGTGATCTTGGACCGAGTTAATCAACAACATCGGCATCACCATCTTTGGGTAGTGCTCAGCAAGAGGAGCAACACCTTCTACATACATCGAATATGCGGCTCGCAGCGGCGTGCCGGCGTAAGAATTTTCTATAACTGCCGTGTCGGCAATGTCGCTGCCGATGCCGGGAAGTGACTCTTCGCCAGACTCAATAATTGCCTCAAAGAACTTGATTTCTTCGGCGGTTCGTCCCTGTGCAACCGGATTAATGCACACAATTCCTGCAATTTCAGGATGATGAGCCGCCAGCCACAACGTCAATGCTCCACCCATCGACTGCCCTGCAACTATTACTCGCTGGCAACGTGACGCGAGCACTTTGTATGCAGCCTCCACGTCTGCACTCCAGTCAGACCAACGTGTAGGCATCATGTCTTCAATCACTGTTCCATGTCCAGATAAACGCGGCACTTCTACATGAAAGCCCTCAGCGGCAAACCGTTCGGCGAGCTCGCGCACAGATGAAGGGTTGCCAGTAAAGCCATGGACCACCAATACGCCGCTCGTCAGTGTTCCGTTGTGGGACCACGCTTCTGCCCCTGGTTGTACTTGTCCGCCCATTACATCCACCCCTGTTTTCCCTAGTTATCTCAATTTCGATCCATCTTATATACACATTCAAAACTGACTGACCGTTGCACAAGCCAATTTCTGCTTGACTGAATTGGTGGAGCAATCTCGCCGACGTCTCGACACATCGGCATTTGTTGCCATTGCACCAGTTGTTGCACTCCTTCCAGTGTGGCTCATTGCAATTGGACTGATTTGGTTGCCACTCAAATTGTTGTCCGATGTTTCGTATTTCTTTTTTGCCAGCATGGCAATGCTGTTTGGTGTGGTTCTCTTTTCGCGACCAGTGCAGCGAATTGTCTTTGCCAGATTGCTCGGCGCGAGACCACCAACATCGCGTGAACTTCTTGCATTGCAGCCAGCATGGAACATCGTTTCACAAGCAAATCATTTTTCGCCAAATCGATTTGTGCTGTCCGTTGTTGACAGTGGTGAGACCAATGCATTTGCATGCGGCGGACATTTGCTCGTTGTTTCGTCTTACGCAATCGATCACCTACGGCAAGATCAACTCACTGGAGTTCTCGCCCACGAACTCAGTCACCACATGGGTGGGCACACCGTGGCGCTCACTATTTCGCAATGGATGAGCCTTCCGATTATTGGTCTTGCTCGTCTTGGTATATGGATTCGAAATTATGCTCAACGCGTAACTTCGAAACTCACCAAACAATTTGTAGTTGCGCGCTTCTTTATACATGCACTCACAACATTGCTCACGGCTATTTCCTACCTTTTGCTTTCTGGGTTTAACACTGCACAGACACTCAATAATCGCATTGGTAGAGCATCCGAGTATCGCGCTGATGCTCGCGCTGCACAGATGGGTTTTGGACATGAACTTGTAAGTGCGCTACGCAATGTAGACAAACATGAAAATCGAAAAGGCATGCGACTTCGACCGATGCTTTCAACTTCAACTCATCCGCCCGCTGGCACCAGAGTGGCAAAACTTGAGGCATTACTGAAGCGTGACGTTGCGCACAAACTGCGCTCAATTCGTCGACACCAATAACGCTGGCGATAGCGTTTCTTGGCATGAGCCCTGCAGCGCAAGACACGGCACTTAGTCCATTTCTTGCTGCAGCTTCGGGCAAGCGAATTACACACACGCCAGTGTGGTTCATGCGTCAAGCAGGCAGAAGTTTGCCCGAGTATCGCGCAATTCGCGGTGAAGGCAGCATCTTGGATGCAATCAAACAACCCCGACTTGCAGCAGACATCACGTTGCAGCCCGTAACACGATATGGAGTTGACGCAGCAGTGTTGTACAGCGACATCGTTGTGCCAGCGCATGCAGTTGGTTTTGGAATTGACGTTGCTCCAGGCACTGGCCCAGTTGCTGAGCAACCATTTCGAGTTCATGCAGACTTGCAGCGACTTCGCGAATTTGAACCTGAAACCGACACGCCATACGTTCTTGAAACCGTTCGCATGTTGGCAAGTGAGCTCAAGGTTCCGCTGCTCGCATTTGCCGGCGCTCCATTTACTGTTGGCAGTTATCTTGTTGAAGGCAAACCAAGCCGAGATCATCTGATAACTAAAAAGATGATGGCAACTGAGCCACAGTTGTGGCACGACTTGATGCATCGACTTGCACAACATGCCGTTGCTTCTCTACGCAGCCAGCTCGACGCCGGCGCGAGTGCATACCAACTCTTTGATTCGTGGGCAGGAAATTTGACGCAGGATCAATATCGCGATGCAGTCTTGCCGCACTCGGCTCACGTGATCAGTGAATTGCGAAGTTCTCACCCCCATGCACCATCGATTCACTTTGGTGTTGGATGCGATCATCTACTCGAGTTGATGCACTCTGCAGGGGCAACAGTGATGGGACTCGATTGGCGTACATCAATTGCCGATGCGCGCCTACGCCTTGGCAAAGACACAATTGTCCAGGGAAATTTGGATCCGTCGCTTGTGCAAGGCGATGTAGCAACTGCACTCACAGGCGCAGACGCAGTGCTCGCCGACAACGCCAATCATCCTGGTCATATTTTTAATCTCGGTCATGGTGTAACACCGGGCGTCAACCCAGATGTGTTGGCGGCAGTAGTACAACATGTCCACGAAAGGACTAGCTCATGAACCGCACCGCTGTTTTATTGATGGCCTACGGCACTCCGCGCAGTACGCAAGAGATCCTTCCTTATTACACCGACATTCGGCGCGGTCGTGCACCAACCGATGAACAACTTGCCGACTTGGTGGCTCGCTACGACGCAATTGGTGGCATCTCCCCACTAGCTGCACGTACCGAAGCGCAACGAGATGCACTTCAACGTGCGTTGGATGTCATCAAGCCCGGCCAATTTCATGTGCAATTGGGTCTCAAACACGCTGCGCCAATGATCGAGACAGCCGTGGACGATTTGGCACAGCAGGGCTTCACCAAAATCATTGCGCTCGTGCTTGCACCACACTTTTCTTCATACTCAATTGGACAATATGTTGGGCGTGCCACCGAGGCTGCAAAGCCTCACGGAGTTGAAGTAATCGGAATCAACTCGTGGGCCATCGAGCCCGCTTTTGTCGACTTCATTGCTGCAGATATGAAACAAAAGTTGGCTGCAATGCCAACTCGCACTCGCGTGTTATTCACAGCGCACTCTCTGCCACAGCGAATCATCGATGGAGGCGACCCGTACCCAACGGAGTTGCACGCAACAGCAACCGCAGTAGCCAAACAACTTGGTCTTGTCGAACACGCTGACTGGGACATTGCTTGGCAATCTGCTGGAAGAACTCCAGAGCCATGGATTGGTCCGGATATTTTGCTTGCCATCGATGACATCGCTGCACAACAAAGCGCGGACGGCGTCTTGGTAAGCGCCGCTGGATTTGTGGCTGATCACTTAGAGGTGTTGTACGACCTCGACATTGAAGCAGCTCGTCATGCAGACAAGCTTGGGCTGAGCTTCAGTCGCACTGCTTGTGTCAATGATGATTCAACAGTGATGAGCGCACTTGCGCAACGCGTTTTGAGCGCATCGTAAAGTCGATTGATATGTCCATTGACAACACGACCGCTGCTCAGAACTTCAGCGATCGGCACGTTGTTATCGTCGGTGCAGGCATAACTGGTCTTGCTGCTGCACATCAGTTACTACAGCAACCTCATCCACCGCGAGTCACCATCGTTGACAGTGCAGACCGCGTTGGCGGCATTATTCAAGCATCACCATTTGCTGGGCTCGACTCGGTTGACGAATCCGCAGATGCATTTTTGACTCGCACACCATCAGCAATGAATCTCTGCGCGGCAGTCGGTCTTGATCATCACCTCACGTCACCCGCCGCCAATCATGCATACATCTGGAACAA
>WLKU01000129.1 GCA_009701105.1 Actinomycetota bacterium
GAACTGACTGCAAAGGAATTCGATCTCTTGGCATACCTCGCATCTCGACCAGGTGTTGTTCACCGACGCATTGACATCATGGAGTCGGTATGGGACACAAATTGGTATGGACCTACAAAAACACTTGATGCACATGTTGCAGCGGTGCGCAAAAAACTTGGCGATCAGCGATGGATCGAGGCGATTCGGGGAGTCGGTTTTCGTCTTGAGGAACCAGAATGAAAAAGCGACTACTAGTAGCGATGGTTGGTCTTGTGGGAGTCGTGCTAATCGCGCATGATGTTCCACTTGCGCTGCACCTCTCACAGATTGAACGCGACCGATTGACAACCGCTATTGAGCGGGATGCATTCACAATTGGTGGAAAAATTTCTCCAACACTGCCGCTTGAAGATCCAGAAAGACGTTCTGCGATTAATTCGGTCTTAGATGAATATTTGCAAACAAAAAGTGGCACCATCGTGGTTGTCGACAGCAACGGATATTTGCTCTCCAGCACTGATCCATCAGTTACCCCCGGCACAGATTATGTAGGGAGACCTGAAATTGCTACAGCACTGTTGGGAGACCCTTCCTCCGGTACGCGATTATCCAACACGCTTGGTGGCGATCTTGTCTACGTGGCAGTTCCGGTTCTCTCTGGCGCCGAAGTATTGGGCGCAGTGCGCATCACTTTCCCCAAATCCGTATTAGACAAAAGTGTTCGAGATCAATTGCAGGGCTTGTTGCTTGCAGCCAGCGTGTCTATTGCAATGGCGATTGTGGTTGCACTTGTGTTTGCTCGCACAGTGTCTAAGCCGCTGGATAAATTGCGAGCGACTACGGATATTCTTGCCTCGGGTGACCTCACTGCCACGGCGCTTGAAGAGGGTCCAGGTGAAACTCGTCAACTTGCGAGGTCATTCAATGCAATGGCCAAGCGATTGGGCGGACTGATAGACCGTCAACGGGCATTTGCAGGTGATGCATCGCACCAACTCCGAACCCCACTCACAGCGCTTCGCTTGAGGTTGGAACAAGCAGGCGAATTGATTGCTTCTTCACCTGAGCTTGCACAAGTTCATATTGATGAGGCGTTAAATGAAACAGATCGACTGACTCATCTCACCGAACAGTTATTACGCCTGGCACGAGCAGAGGGTGCGGTGCTTGAAAAAGAAAATATTGATGTGAGCGAAATAGTGCGGGATCGCGCCCAGGAGTGGCAGTACCTCGCAGATGAACACGAAGTCGAAATCATTGTGCAAGCACCCGACAGCCTGATGATTAATGCCAATCAACTTGCGATCAGGGAAATCATTGACAATTACATGGACAACGCGTTAGAGGTTGCTCCACCAAAGTCGCAAATCACGCTCACTATTCTGGCACTTGTCGATTCCGTAGAAATCGTGGTCTCTGATTCGGGTCGGGGTATGTCGCTACAGCAGCGCGAACGAGCTTTTGATCGGTTTTGGAGAGCAGATGCTGATTCCAATCGGCGCACAGGTAGTGGGCTCGGTTTGGCAATTGTGGCGCAATTGGCTCAGGCGAGTGGTTTACGAGTCGAGCTTCGGGAGTCGCCCACTGGTGGTGTTGACGCGGTGGTTGGCATACCCAAATCCGTATAAGTTGCACGTCTTGCTTGCCACAGTCGCAGAGTGAAAGTCTCGTAGTCTTGTTCCGATGAATGCAATAGCACTACTTGCGGCAACCACTGGCAAAGATGCCGTTTCCAATTGGTTGCGCACCGACCTCGTAGTCATCATCATGAGCATTTCGGGCGGTCACGTGCTGATGCGCCTTGTTGCATTTCTTGCAGATCAGCAAATCATTCAGGTCAAGTCGCGTAACAAACTTGACTCAAGCGATCTTTCAACACTGACGACTGGTGCGCACCGTGCCGCTGTACTTGGCGCATTGCGATGGGGCATCAACTTCTGCGTTATTGCAGTTGTCATCACTTCAGTGTTGCTGCGCCTCAGTTTGCCATCTTCGGCACTGGTGTTCTTGGGGTCAATCGCCGGTGCTGGGCTCGGTTTTGGCGCGCAGCAAATGGTGGGCGACGTTATTGCTGGCCTGTACATCATCGCTGAGCGACAGTTTGGTGTTGGTGATGTAGTTCGACTCGGGCCACTTGGAGTAGTTGGCTGGGTAGAGGGTCGCGTTGAAGAAGTGACGTTGCGCGTTACCAAAATTCGCACATTTGATGGCGATTTGGTGAGCGTCGCTAATGGCGTTTTGCGCCACAATGTCAACATGTCGCGTGACTGGTCACGTGTGTTGGTGACCGTTCCACTGCCTCGTGAAAGCGACATCGAAGATGCAATCTCGCGCATAGACGCGGTGTGTGCGCAGTTGGGTGTAGATCCCAAAATTGGACCTTTGCTTATTGAGGTTCCAAGCGTTACAGGTGTAGACGACTTGGGTGCTGAAAACGTAGAAGTGCGTGTGGCAGGTAGATCATTGCCTGTGCAGCAATGGAAAGTAGAGCGCGAATTACGCCGTCGTATTGCCGCAGAACTCCGCGAGATGTATATCGAGTTTAAAGACACCGAAAAAGTGAATGAGAATGGAGAGGGACGATGAAGTTCCGTCGTCCACGCAACTCAACGCTTGTTTCAATTGTCGTTTTTTTGATCTCATTCGGGTTCTGGCTCGGTCAACCACAAGCCGAGAAGCCGTATTCTCAAATTCCTGATGTCAGTTGGGTCTTTGTGACTACTACGACCCCTGCGCCGATTGATACGACACCTGTAGTTGTTGAAACCACGTTGCCACCAGAGACAACAATCCCTGTCGATACGGTGCCGACCGAAACAACTCTTGATCCTGCAGTAACAACCGTCGCGCCGTAGCACGCATCTTCGGCAACTAGTGCGCTAGTTACTTCGTATCAACAACTAGAAACGCTTCTGCCGTTCTGCCCTTTGGCAGTCCACCAGCTTCTGCAATCATCTGGCCCCATCCGCGCATGCGCTCGGGCAAACCCGCTGAGTCTGTGTGCTGGCTTTCGTGACACAGCAATGCTGCAATCTTTTTGTCAATTACATCAGTTGTATCGACATAGTGTTTCGGATTCGGTCCGGCCATGATCCATGTTTCGGGCACGCTGTGTGGCGCGAGCCCACGCTCGCTCAGCAATTCAGGAAATGCAAACTCATTTCGTGCATCTGGATACACAGCGCACAATGCGGCTTCGCCAGTAGCCAAGTGGTCTGGGTGGCTCGCGTAAATACGGTTGTAGTTGCGCTCACCAGATTGGGTGAGCACGCGATCAGGTTTGACAATACGAATCACAGCACTGATCTCGCGACGCAAGTTGAGGTCGGCAACTACTGCACCATCAGGGAAGCCCAGCCAATGAAGTTCGGTTACGCCAAGCATGTTTGCTGCAGCGGTTTGTTCGCGTCTACGTAGCGCCGCAACTTCTTCTCGTGTCACTGTGTTGTCAGAGCCACCAGCTTGGCCATCGGTAACCAAGCAGTACACGACTTCATGACCCTCGGAAATCCATGTTGCGACAGTTCCTCCGGCACCAAAATCGACATCATCAGGGTGTGCTGTGACTACCAGAATTTTCATCTCGTAAGGTTACATAGCAACCGATATTTATTGCAGTTGTTCATAACACTTGTCACTCAATAACAAAATTGGACAAATCTTGGATGAATATTGACGTTCCACGAGATTTCGTCAACGTATGGTGGAACTATGAAAACTGCAAAACTAGTCAGTCTCATTCGCACATTCATCAATTGGTTGTGGAGCCTGGTGAAGACATTGAGACTCACCGCTGTTGTAGTTGGCCTTATGGTGATTGCTTTCATTGGAATCAGCGTGCTGATTGGTATGCCTCCATTCGGTTTTGTTGTCATTATTGGCTTAGTTGCGATACCAACTCTGTGGTACATCGTGCGAGCGCAACGAACGAGTACCTCCACGGTGTCCAAGCTCACCAATGCGCGCTTACTTACGGTTATTTTTGCGGCGACTCTCGGCACCATGGTCACCATCCAGGTAATTCCATATGGTCGTGCTCATTCGAACCCACCGATTACGGGCGAACCAGAGTGGGCTACACCGCGTACTCGTGAGCTCATGGTGCGGGCATGTTTTGGTTGTCATTCCAATGAAGTGGAATACCCTGCGTACGCAAGTGTCGCTCCAA
>WLKU01000013.1 GCA_009701105.1 Actinomycetota bacterium
GAATACACCGACATGTCAATCATGGGCATCGGCACCAACATTTTGGGATACGGCAACGATGAAGTAGACGATGCAGTTCGCAAAACTGTTGATGCTGGAAATATGTCAACGTTGAACTGCCCTGAAGAGGTCTACCTTGCCGAGAAGCTTGTCGAGATGCACCCGTGGGCCGACATGGTTCGTTTCGCGCGTTCTGGTGGTGAAGCAAACGCGATAGCAATTCGGATTGCTCGAGCAGCAGCAGGAAAAGCACAAGTTGCAATTTGCGGATACCACGGCTGGCACGATTGGTACCTTGCTGCCAATCTGGGCAATGACGAAGAGCTCGCAGGACACTTATTGCCAGGTCTAGAACCAAACGGAGTTCCGCAAAACTTGAAAGGAACTGTCCTACCTTTCAACTACAACGACATCGATGGTCTTACAAACTTAATTGCACAAAACGACATCGGCGTGATCATGATGGAAGTCTCTCGCAGTGTCGGACCCAAAGATGGATTTCTACAAAAGGTTCGAGACATTGCGACGAAAAATGGCATCGTGCTGATGTTCGATGAATGCACTTCAGGGTTTCGTCAAACATTTGGTGGACTACACAAAATGTATGGCGTCGAGCCAGACATGGCGATGTTTGGTAAGGCCCTAGGAAATGGTTATGCCATCACCGCAGTCATTGGCCGTCGAGAAATCATGGAGGCTGCTCAGACAACATTTATTAGCAGCACCTTCTGGACGGAAAGAATTGGCCCGACAGCTGCTCTTGCAACTCTTGAAGTAATGAGTCGTACTGAGTCCTGGTCGCAAATCACCAAAACTGGCGAAGCAATCACACAACGTTGGCACGATCTCGCCAAACAGCATGAATTGAAAATCACTACGGGCGGGTTGCCATCTCTCACCAATTTCACATTTGAGTCGCCAAACGCTCTTGCCTACAAAACACTCATTACGCAAGAGATGCTTAATCAAGGGTTTCTTGCATCAAATAGTGTTTATGTCTGCACCGAGCACACACAAAATGTTGTAGACGAGTACTTCGCTTTGCTTGATCCGATATTTCAGAAAATAAAGCAATGCCAGGATGGCAAAGATGTGATGTCGTTGCTGAATGGCCCGATCTGTGATTCTGGCTTTAAACGACTAAATTAGGTGTTGCTTGACCAGTTACCTGATCACAACAACAGACCGTTCAAGATGGCCTAATTCAGGTCATCTTGTTTTCATGGGAACATTCTGTCTACCCGTTGACCCTGATTCACTTCTTGATAAATACACATACGAAATTGTCGACACTTCATTCAGCTCAGATGAAACGCTTTACTGTTTTCATGAAGCAGAGATTTTTCATACTTTGTCATCCATTCGCATTGCACAGATATTGAATAACGTTCATTGTCTGGAAAAATCTGAAAAATACTGGGCGATTCTTACTGGGGTCTGGCTTCGTCTGTTTGCCGATTTAATTTCCAGCAGACTGAGCACACTCAGAAAGTTGATTTCAACACACGTCGGCTTAAGAATAATCGTGGAAGATTCTGATCTAATAAATCGAGCTGCGTTCAATACGGCGGACTTTCACAAATTGACTCGCAATGCAGGATGGAATTCTCTTGTCTATCTCGATCTCTGGGACTTAGCTCAGTCAGACTTCAATTCAACATCTATCTATGGGTTTAAGCCTCTACCATCAAAACCATTAGACATTTCAAACCATCAATCTGGTTTTGTGTTATCGGCAACTTATCTCCCACGCTTTCAGGAAATCCTTCTTCAACTTCGCCTTTTCTCATTCCCGCGAAGGATTAACGTAATTCCAGCACCGACAGAGAATGTCAACAAACAGATGCGTGATCGACTCACGCCAGATCATGGTCATCAGGACAAATTTACTCAAGAATTTTTCAACTTAATTTGTAGATATATGCCCACCGTATTTCTTGAAGGTTTTAATAACGCCGCAAACTTGATACCAAAAATGAAATTCCCACTTCACCCGCGAGCAATATTTACATCGAATCGACACTTATATGACGATGTATTTAATCTCTGGGCTGCCGAAGCAACCGAATGTGGATCTTGCTTGGTTCTTGGCCAACACGGTGGTAACTATGGAATTTCACGCTTCCCTTCGTACGCGGAACGCCACGAAAGCTTCATTGCAAACGCTTATGTAACTTGGGGTTGGGAAACAAAACCAAAGTCCATTCCTGGCATGATTTTTACAACGATTGGGTTTCGATGGACGCGAAGCAAAAATCCGACTAGGGCTCTCATCGTTACTGACCACCTTTGGTCTCAGCCCCGAACTGCTTTCCATGACCTCAACGAAAGTTCGGACTATTTAGAGCACATCCTTTCTTTGGTTCGATCTTTGCATCCAAAAATTCAAGATTCGCTTACGGTTCGACTTCATAACGGACAGAGCGAAACTGGATCTCGAGCAAATAATATCTGGAGGGAACAACTGCCATCAATAGACTTTGGAAAACCCAAGGATTCGTTTGCAAAAGTTGTTGGAAGTGCGAAAATGGTGATAGTTGCTCACAACAGCACCACACTCCCCGAGACAATGTCTCTAGGAATTCCAACTCTTATAACATGGACTCAGAATTGGGTTGAAATTCGAGAAGATGCAGAACCGATCTTTGCGAAACTTGCAGAAGTGGGGATTTATCACGTAGACCCCGTTGCTCTCGCAAATCACATTTCAAATATCTGGGAAGACGTAGACGGTTGGTGGAACAGTTCAGAAGTGCTTAAAGCCCGTGAATTGTTCTGTTGTTACTATGCTCGAGCAGTACCAAAGCCATTACGCTTCTTACATCAGCTTCTTGTTGATGTATCTCCAGCAGCTGAAAAAAGGATTTGATTATGAAGATACAGATCACTACTTCTTCATATGACCTCAATAATTTTATAGATAGCGAACTTCTCAATTCAGCAAAAATTGAAATTGCACTCAACCCATTTAAGCGCAGGTTGACCGAATCACAGGTTTCGGATTTACTCCAAGACGACGTTATTGGCATGATTGCCGGTCTGGAACCATTAACCGAGTCAGTACTTCGGGATGCGCCAAAACTCAAGCTAATTGTTCGATGTGGCGCTGGTCTAGACAGTGTTGACCTTGTTGCTGCTCGTAAATTAGGAATTGATGTTGTTAACACGCCAAACGCACCATCTCGAGCAGTTGCCGAACTCACAATCGGTCACATGATAAACATTCTTCGGCATATTTCAGCTACCGATAGATCACTGCGTGAAGGATCATGGACTCCGACCATGGGGACTTTGCTAGGAACCAAGAAGGTTGGTTTAATCGGTTTGGGTCGGATAGGGAAAATGGTCAGTGACTTGTTGCTCGCATTCGGCGCATCGGTTCAAGCCTTTGATCCCAATGTCACTTCGCCGAATTCACTTGTCACGTTATGCGACTTAGAGACATTGCTCTCCACCAGTGACATCATCTCCCTACATGTTCCCTACTCAGCAGAGACACATCACCTACTAAATGCAAAGACTCTTTGTCTGATGAAGTCAGAATCGGTAATTGTCAATGTGTCGCGTGGTGGACTGATTGACGAAGACGCGTTATTGCACTCGCTCACCTCAAATTTGATTGCTGGTGCCGCACTGGACTGTTTCGAGAATGAGCCATATACCGGCCCACTTCGACTTCTCAGTAACGTATGCACTACCAGCCACATGGGCTCTTACGCGAGGGAAACTCGCGACCAGATGGAAATTGAGGCAAGTACCGCACTCGTTGCAGGTCTCAAGAAACATGGATTTATCCCGCACCCGTAGACTATAAAATATGATCTGCGCTCTAATGATCGGTCGTGGTGGCAGCACGGGTTTCCCTGGGAAAAACACCGCTCTCGTGCTTGGACGCCCACTCTGTGAATATCCCCTGATGGCAGCGTTTAAATCCAACTTTGTCGACCAAATTTTTGTTTCGACTGACTCACCGGATATTCGAGCGGTTGGAAAAAAGTACAATGCTCAACATATTGAGCGGCCAGCCGAACTTGCAACATCGTCAGCTCTTTCAGATGACGTGTTTATTCATGGATATCAAATCATCAAGGACTATGTCCTAAGTCTTGGAGAAGAACTTGAAATGCTTGTTCTGCTTTTTGCAAATGCGGCGACAGTAATTCCTACGTACATTGACCAAGGAGTAGAAATGCTTCGCGAAGACCCAGCACTTGACGGTGCCGCAACTACTTCGGTCTACAACATGTACAGTCCATTACGAGCTCGAAAATTGGATTTAAACGGAAGACTTCAGCCATTTGTGCCATTTGACGCGTTCGGCGATCCCACAACTTTCAATACAAGCCGTGATTCCCAGGGAGACGTTTATTACACCGATGGCTCTGCAATTGTTATTCGTCCAAGATGTCTTGACAATATTGATGAGGGCTTACTACCTCATCGTTGGATGGGTCAACAAATTGGCTCGATCCCGTCATGGGGAGGTTGTGATGTCGACTACGAGTGGCAAGTACCAATAGTTGAATTTTGGCTTACCAAGCATGGTTTTATTAAGGGCTCAGCGTAGCGATCTGCTGCGAGCATCGAACATGACACAACTTCGTATTGGGATAGCTGGCTATGGAGTCATCGGCAAACGCCGTCGCATCTGCGTCGACTCTAATCCTTATCTCAAAACTGTTGCCGTCTGCGACAAAAAATTTGTTGATGATGGGAACCTCGAAGATGGTGTTGCATATTCTCAATCATATGCAAGACTTTTTGATCATGATTTAGATGCAGTACTTGTCTGTATGAGCAATGACATGGCAGCTGAAATCACAATCGCTGCGCTCTCGAAAGGCATGCATGTCTTTTGTGAAAAACCACCGGCAAGAAATATGGCCGAATTAGCCGGAGTCATTGAAGCAGAATCAATCCAGCCGGGAATCAAACTGATGTATGGTTTTAACCATCGATATCACGACTCTGTCCAAGACGCACTTCGCCTAATCAAATCAGGCGAATTAGGCAAGATCATCAACATGCGCGGAGTTTACGGAAAATCAAAACTTGTTACATTTGACCAAGCAGATTGGCGTGCCAAGCGCGAGATGGCAGGCGGTGGAGTTCTTCTTGACCAAGGTATTCACATGGTTGACCTCATGCGACTTTTTGCAGGGGAATTCGTTGACGTGCACAGTTTCATTTCAAACAACCATTGGAAATACGACGTTGAAGACAATGCCTACGCACTCATGCGAACCCAAGACGGAATTGTTGCAATGCTTAATTCCTCCGCCACGCAGTGGAGACATCAATTCAGTCTTGACATCAACCTAGAAAGAGGAAGCGTCATTTTGCGCGGGATCTTGTCTGGCTCAAAAAGTTATGGTTCAGAAACTATGACTATTGTGCACGCTAACCCAGATAGAGACAATGGCGATCCGAAAGAAGCGACTCAGCAATACAATCATGATCCATCTTGGACAGCTGAAATTGATGAGTTTGCGAACAACATTATTAATAATCTCCCAATTGAAAATGGGACATCTCACGACGCATTAATGACAATGAAACTCGTGCATCAAATTTATTATGCCGATTCCTCATGGAGGGACCGCTACTCGATTCCTAATCCGAACTAATAAGAGGTAGAAGAAACTATGGCCTTATTCGAGGGTAAGACAGTTTTCGTGAGTGGTGCCACACGTGGCATAGGGGCGTCCATAGCGGCAATTTTCATCGAGAACGGCGCGACGGTCTATGGTTCGGCAACACAAATCTCAACAGTAGAAAACCGCGGACTTGCCGGTGTGTTTCCTGCTGACTTCGCAAACCGTGAAGATATCGAGAATTGTGCGGAACACATCCGAAGCATCCGTCCCGACATCCTCGTTAATAATGCAGGCATCAATAATCCTTCGTCTTTCGAACAAATTGACCATGAGGAGTTTCTTAAGATTCAGCAAGTCAATGTTTTTGCACCCATGGCACTATGTCAAGCAGCAATTCCGTCAATGGTTCGCTCTGGATGGGGAAGAATCGTCAATATCTCCTCGGCTTGGAGCAAGAAGGGTAAGGAGCAAAGAGCACCTTATTCTGCAAGCAAATTTGCCATCGATGGACTCACTCTTTCGCTTGCTATCGAATACGCCAAATCTGGAATCTTGGCTAATTGTGTTGCGCCAGGTTTCGTAGATACGGAAATGACACGACGAATTTTGGGTGATGTCGGTATTGAAAAAATCCTACAAAATGTACCAATCGGCCGTCTCGCGCAACCTGAAGAAATTGCTCAAGTCGTGTTATGGCTTGCAAGCCCACAAAATACTTATATAACGGGTCAAAATATTTTTGTTGATGGAGGCTTTACTCGTGCCTAAAAACCTCGTTATCAAATCACACAAAGGCCCATACGAGGTCAACTTCACCGAAGACTTACTATCCGACGTTCGTCCACTATTTACTGGCGAACCACACTTCATTGTCGATGAAAAGGTAGCCAAACTATATAACAAAGAGCTCTCGTCAATTATTGATCATGCAAATACCATTTTGGTACAAGCCACGGAGGACAATAAGTCACTAGACCAAGTTTCAAATATTGTTAATCAATTGGTCAAAAACAAAATTCGCCGTACTCATCACATCGTTGCTATTGGTGGTGGGATTATCCAAGACTTGTCGTGCTTCATTGCAAACACCATCCTTCGAGGCGTCAGATGGGAATTTGTACCTACAACTCTTCTCGCCCAAGCAGACTCTTGTATCGGTTCAAAAAGCTCAATAAATGTTGGTGATGCCAAAAATATCCTGGGGACGTTTTACCCACCTAGCAGAATTTGGATTGATTCGACCTTCCTTCGCACACTTCACATAGATGAAGTTCATTCCGGAATTGGTGAAATACTGAAGGTACACGCAATTGAATCACCTGCGGAGTTTGACAGGGTCGGAGATTCATTTGAATTGATGGTAAACGACTTTGAGGTTCTTAAAAATTTTGTATATAGCGCATTACTAATCAAAAAAAGATTTATTGAAGTAGACGAATTTGATATCGGAATACGAAACATTTTCAATCTTGGTCATAGTTTCGGGCATGCAATAGAGGCAGCAACTACTTTCGGTGTCCCGCACGGCATCGCAGTAAGTATGGGAATGCACGTTGCATGCTCAATCTCGGTAGCCCAGGGATTTTTGACCCAGGAACATGCAACCAGAATGCAATGCGTACTTGCCAAAAATTTCTCGACATATGCCTCTACGGTGATCCCTGTAGATCAAGTATTGTCGGCTCTTCTAAAAGACAAAAAAAATAGCTCAACGGAATTGGGATTAATATTACCGATTGGCAAAAATGTTGAAATTCAAAAAATTATGATTAAGCCTGATCTGCTGTTCCAAGACCAATGTACAGAAGCACTAGCCGCGCTGAAATAGGGTCAAGCCCGAATTGTATGCTGTAAACCTAAATGGATATTTTAATTTGGGACGGAGATACACCCCCACCCGCTACTGATCACTTAATCATTATGTGGAAGCAGTTCCGAACTAGTGATTCAACTGAGAGCACTATTTCTCTGCCAGAGTACGTCGAAGCTCACGCAAGTCGATTTCATTCAAAATTCACCCAGTTTGTTTGCGATATAGGTGAATCCGTCATTGATCAAAAGACAGTTAAAGAGCATCTCAAAATTAGGGAAAACTTTAGTTACTGGTGGTTGACTTTATTCGCATCAACTCGATGGCACCCTCATAGCCGGATAACAGAAGCAGTCAAGTTGCTTGCACTTGAAGAAATACTTAGTTCTCGAAATTGGACATCAATTGAACTCCGGACTGACAGTCGAGAGATCAATCAAGTGGTTTCGGAGTTTTGCCAGCAGGAAAAAAAGATGCTGAGGTGTGATAGCCAATTTGCGATCAGGTCTAATTATTCTCGGCCCGAGTCAAAAATCTGGAACTCGATTTTCAAAGCACATCTTGTCATTGTGCGACAATATTTTCAGACAATGAAGGTCAAGCCACTCCCTACTCCAATTTCGGTTTCTAACATTATGATTTTTGACCACTTAACACGACTGAACGTAAATGCTGCTCGAGGGGGAGAGTTCATTTCACAGTACTGGTCATTATTGATTCCAATTCTAAAAGATTCACAAAAAGATGCGACATGGATCCACCGATTTGTTGCCGCTGACGAAACCCCAACTCATCAAGCAGCACAAAAAGTTCTTTCTGCGCTAAGCAATATATCTAATAGTCGACATTATTTGTTCGACAGTAGACCATCTATTCGAAATCTAACTCGAACTCTGTTCAATTTCTGGAACCTTGTACTTGCAAGATTTAGGGTCAGAAAAATTAATGAATCATTCATTCCTAGAGACTCGAAGTTAAATCTTTTCCCACTTTTTGCCGACGAGTGGCGCGAATCTTTGATTGGACCAACAGCAGTTCACCATCTTCTTGCGCTTGGGACGATGGAAGAAACACTCAATAGGCAACCCCACTGCCCTATTGGTCTTTACTTAATGGAAAATCAACCTTGGGAAATGGCACTAATCCATGCATGGAACCAATCTGGACATGGAAAATTAATAGGAGTGATTCATGCTCCAATCCGCTTCTGGGATTTACGATTCTTTTCAGATCCCCGCATCATCTCAAACCAATCAAATGACTACAGCAAATTCCGGCCGTCTCCGTCAATTTATGCTGTAAATAGTCCGATCTCCCGCAGACTCCTGGAAGATTCTGGAATTTCTGCACAGGTGATTGTAGATGTTGAGGCACTTATGTATCAATACCTAGTTGAGTCAGCCAAAAATCCTATTGGTCAAGACATCCTAATTCTTGGGGATTATTTTACGGAGTTAACGAATCGAATTATTTCGTTAGCTCAGCCCATTCTGAAACAAATCCAGCCAAACCAAACTGTTTGGTTTAAGCCTCATCCGCTTAATCGTGACAGTGTCACATCCATAGAAAAATTGGGCATAAAAGTAACACATGACATGCTTTCAAGTCTTTTTGATCGTAGCTCAGTAGTAATTGCTCCGAGTGCAAGTACTGGAGCATTAGAGGCCTACTGTGCAAACAAACAGGTCATCTCGGTTCTCGATCCTTCAACCATGAATTTTAGTCCAATGCGTCATGTCGAAGGAGCAATTTTTATCGCGAACACCGAGGAGTTACTAACCGCAATTAAACCTGTACCGACTAGCGAGAAATCCACAAGCGCCCCTCTACTTTTTCTCGATAAGGGACTTCCTTTCTGGAAAAAGTTATTGGATTAGTTAAAGTGGCTTCAATTCATCCAGTATTTTCCCACATCCCTATTTTCGCCAGTGAGGAAGAGGCTTTTGATACTGCCGCGGAAAATGTCGTCAGGTTTATTCATAAGCAAATCGCGACAGACAAGATTTGTCATCTTGTTCTCTCGGGTGGCAGATCGGTCTCAGAAGTACTACAACGTATCGACCCAGGACGCGTTGATTGGGAAAAAGTCATTATCTCTTTAACGGACGAACGCTGTCTGCCAATTGGGAATAGTGAACGAAATGACCAAATGATTCATTTTTCGCTGTTCCCGCGCATCAACTCACGATTGCCTAAACTTCTCACGATTCCTGCCGAACTTGGGCCAACTCTAGGAGCCGATCAATACTGCAGGGATCTTTTTCAAATGAGATCTCCAGACATTGTTTTACTCGGCGTCGGAAGTGATGGCCACGTAGCTAGTATTTTTCCATCCAACCATGACTCTGAATCTTCAGAGATTGCCATCCCTATCACTGAAAGTCCAAAACCACCGGAGTCGAGAGTTTCGCTAACGTTGCGGTACCTTCATGCTGCACCTCGTAGAATGGCCATCCTCACAGGTAAAGATAAGAGAACCCTTTTTGATCGCTTATGCAGAGGACAATTACTTCCAGTTATAGACTTTGAACCTACGGACTGGTACCTCGACATAAATGCAACCAGCGGACTAGTCACAGAAGACTATGGAGACTAACTCAATGAAAACTGTAATTCTTTGTGGCGGTTTTGGAACACGAATCAGGGACGTAACAGAAGATCTTCCAAAACCAATGATCCCAATCGGACGTCTACCAATTTTATGGCACCTGATGAAATACTACGCTTCATTTGGGCATAACGAATTTGTCCTTTGTCTCGGATATAAAGGTCAGTTAATCAAGGACTTTTTTCTCAACTACCAGTCCCATACCCAGGACTGCACAATTGATCTTGCAAATCCGCAAAAAATTCATTTCCATTCGACAGATGCCCAATTAAATTGGAAAGTAACACTTGTGGATACTGGTTCCGACTCAATGACTGGAAGCAGGATTTATAAAGTTCGACAACACGTAGATAGTGCACAGTTTTTTTTAACATATGGAGATGGTTTAAGTAACGTAGATTTAAAATCTTTACTCAAATTTCATAATGATCACGGCAAAACATTGACGGTCACTGGTGTCCGTCCTCCGGGGCGATTTGGAGAATTGAGAGCCAATGATGAAGGGATTGTTTCTGAATTCAATGAGAAACCACAAGCTAGCGACGGTCTGATCTCTGGTGGATTTTTTGTGTGTGAACCCAAATTGTTTGATGTTTTAACCGACAACAATGACTTGGTGTTCGAGCAAGAACCTATGAGAGAGCTGGTTGCCAGAAAAGAACTTGCCGTATATGAACATAAGGATTTCTGGCAATGCATGGATACCGCAAGAGATTGGCAATTACTTAATCAACTGTTTGCGACAAATAAGGCACCATGGAAAACCTGGTAGAAGCTCTACATAGTTTTCGTGGTCGTCGAGTTCTGATCACGGGTAATACTGGGTTCAAAGGCTCTTGGTTAAGTTTGTGGCTACACCAACATGGTGCCCAAGTCTTCGGATATGCACTGCCGGCCGAAGAAGGTTCACACTTCACAGAACTTCATCTCGAGAGGCTGATCCAGCATGAAAATGGAGACGTCAGAGATCTCACGCACCTTTCACGCTTTGTAGAAGTGGTTCAACCTGAAATCGTTTTTCACCTTGCAGCTCAAGCCTTGGTGATTGCATCCTATGAAGACCCCAAAGCAACTTTTGACATAAATGTCGGTGGCGGTACCAATATTCTAGAATCAGTTCGTCTTACCAAGTCAGTACGAGCACTTGTTTTCATCACCTCAGATAAGTGTTATCTAAACAAAGAAATTATTCGAGGTTATGTCGAATCTGATGAACTTGGCGGCCATGATCCTTATTCGGCATCAAAGGCGGCGGCCGAACTAGTTTTTGCTTCTTACGCACGCTCCTTCTTTAGCGATAGACCATTCTTTGGAGCAGCATCAGCAAGAGCTGGAAATGTAATTGGTGGCGGCGATTGGTCAGCAAACCGAATTATTCCAGATTGTGTCCGAGCATTAATCGGGGGGGAATCGATTGAGGTACGAAACCCACACGCAACTAGGCCATGGCAACACGTCCTTGAGCCTCTTTCTGGTTATATCACCCTTGGTTCGCGACTTTTAAAACATGGTGGGGGAAACATGAACTCTTGGAACTTTGGCCCACCAGAAACTGCTGTCCATACGGTAGAAGATGTAACTAGGACCGCGATAAGCGAATGGGGGTCAGGGGAAATTAACGTCAGTGAAATTAGCGGCAAACTTCACGAAGCGAACCTCCTCCAGTTGAACTGTGCAAAAGCAACGTTAGAGCTTGGGTGGAGACCTCGTTGGGGGTTTGAAAGGACAATGCACGAAACAATAAAGTGGTATCGACAATTCCACGAAGGCATAGACACACTGACAACTTCCGCTAGCCAACTGCTCTCCTACGAAATGAGCGACAATGATTGATGGAGTTACGGTAACCCCACTTCCACAGTTCCACGATGAACGAGGAAATGTGATGCACATGCTGAAAACAACTGATTCAATTTTTCAGCAATTTGGTGAAATTTATTTTTCAGCTGTTTATCCAGACGTAGTCAAGGCATGGCATATTCACACCCGAATGACACTTAATTACGCGGTTCCAATCGGAAAGATTAAATTGGTGCTTTATGACGACCGACCTAAAAGTCCAACTCACGGAGAAATACAGGAGTTATTTCTTGGTCCATATAATTACTGCCTCGTCACCGTGCCACCAAATATTTGGAACGGATTTAAAGGTGTCGGCACTGAAATGTCACTCGTAGCAAACTGTGCAAGCATTCCTCATGACCCCATGGAAATTAGTCGACTTGATCCGAGTGATAATCATATTCCTTATGATTGGGCGCTGAAGCACAAATGAAACCTACTGTCCTCCTCACTGGAGGATTTGGAAACTTGGGTGGTCGAATTTCGGCGGCACTCCATATTCAAGGTGATTGGAACATAGCGCTTGCGTCAAGAACTCATACCCAAGCTCCGACATGGGCACCAAATGCAAAAATTATCAATCTTGATTTATTGGAAAAGAGTCAAATCAAGAATGCTTGCAGAGACATATCTGCGGTTATCCACCTTGCTGCGTTAAATGATCGACAAGCTCTCGAAAGTCCAATCCGTGCTGAACAGATTTCTGGTTTGGGTACTCGACATCTTTTAGAATCTGCAATAGATTCAGATGTTGAACGATTTATATTTATGTCAACAGCACATGTATACCGTTCTCCCCTTGAGGGTACGATCACTGAATTAACCCCTACCGAAAACCGCCATCCATATGCATTAGGTCGGATGGTGGGAGAACTTGCAGTCGCCGAGTTTCACAAGCGTGAAGAGATAATTGGAGTGCGATTGCGTTGTGCAAATGGGTTTGGGGTACCGATGGACCCACATGTGAATATTTGGCATGTTTTAGTTAATGATTTATGCCAACAAGCTGTTTCTTCAAAACAAATGATTTTACAATCATCTGGCAATCAACAACGAAATTTTATTCCGATCTCGGATATTTGTTCAGCTTTCCTTCATCTCCTCAAACTTGATCGGAGCAAAATTGCAGATGGTTTATTTAATCTTGGAGGTCCTTCGTCGTTGACGGTTTTTGAGATGGCGGAACTCATAGCTACTCGTTGTGGTGTCGTACTTGGATTCACACCGTCAATCTCGAGACCAAACCCATCTCAAGATGAAAACTACTCCGGCCTGGATTATCGAATCAACAAACTACAGGCAACTGGATTTTTCCCAAAGGATCTTAAGGCCAATGAGATTGATGCAATCCTCAGAATGTGTGCGCAGCGTAACTCATGATGCTCAACTCGAATCACCAACGCGATGAAATCCCTACAGTGTCAGTCATTATTCCTACCTACAACCATGCCAAATATCTAAGTGGTGCGCTCCAGTCAGTCATTAATCAATCATTTACAAACTGGGAAGCAGTAATCATAAACAACTATTCGGATGACGACACAGTTGAAATTGTTGCAAAATTCAATGAACCAAGATTTACTCTGTTCAATTTTAGAAACGAGGGAGTAATAGCTGCTTCTAGAAACGAGGGGTTGCGCCACGCCAAAGCCCCCATCATTGCATTTCTTGACTCTGATGACATTTGGTATACAGACAAACTCAATCGTTGTTTGGAAGAATTCAAAAATGGAGTAGACATCGTTTGTCATGGCGAGAATTGGGTTTCTACTGACTCTCCCCCAAGAGCGATGTTTTATGGACCTGTCAATCGAGCTAGCCATAAAAACCTTTTATTTCGTGGTAATTGTATTTCTACATCTGCCACGCTTCTTCGCAAAGATCTGCTAAATCAATTGGGTGGATTTGATGAAGATCAGACTTTTGTTACTGCAGAGGACTACGAACTCTGGATGCGACTTTCGCTTTCAAATTCAAAGATCGTGTTTGTCGATCAACTTTTGGGAGAGTATCGCCGGCATGATCAAAATGCAAGCAGCTCGGTTACTCGACACCTCGCGGCAGAAATTGCGGTCATTAACGTTCATATCAAATTTGAATCAACCTCGCTTTTTAATAAATTTCGAGCACGACACCGAAGAGCAAAAGCAATTTATAGTGCCGGGAGAACCGAAATGCGTGGAGGGCGAAATGGATTGGCTATTTTGTTTTTTCGGCAAGCAATACTGCAGTCACCATTTTTTCTAAGAACCTACGTCGCAACAATTCTTGCGATGAGAAATCATCTGCTTGGAAAGTCAAAGTAATGATGATTGCTTCTGCGAACAACATCCGCTACTACTCTCTTGCTCGGCAAGCCCTGGTTGAGGCTCTTTTTTTAGCAGGGATTGGTCGTGGTGATCATGTACTCATTCCAGAATTGATATGCAAGGATGTTGTCGCATCTATTCATACCGCTGGAGCAATTCCGATTTTTTATGCGGTAGATGAGTTCTTGAACCCAATCAATCTGGAGATAGACCTACCAGTTGCAGCGATTATCGCCGTTAATTATTTTGGTTTCCCACAGAATCTAGAGATTTTTCAAAATGCTTGCAAAAAATTAGGAGCAGTTTTAATCGAAGATAATGCCCATGGATTTCTCAGTTCTGATAGTTCCAATTTGTCTCTCGGGACACGCGGCGACATCGGAATTGTGAGCATTCGGAAATCTCTCCGCATTCCAGATGGTGCCCAGCTAATTGTCAATAACATAGAACTGAGCAAAAACATCCCCAACCAACTCCCCTACATTCATGGACCACTGGGAGTCAGATTTAACACACAAAAATTGATTCTCAATATCCAGAACCGTGTTCATCTTCCACTTCTAAAATGGATGCGCTCGCTAGTTCGTCTTTTTCGTCTTATTAAGACTGGCTCACATCTTCCTATTTCTGCACCCAGCGCAGAATACGAAAACATAATTTCGTCTGGTCCGCGCGATTCATCAATGGAGCAAATTTCCAAACTTGATGTTTCAAATGAGAGCAAACGTCGCATTCGTCTTTACCACAGTGTTTCTGAGTTGGTGTTGCATTGCAATATTCGACCCATATTTGATGTCTTGCCGCCCCACTGCATTCCGTATGGTTTCGCTTTTTATGGAAACCATGAAGCTGCCAGTGAAGTGCAAAGGCTCGTTGGCGCATTGGGAGTTGAAGCGATACATTGGCCAGATTTACCGGAATCCGTGGTTGCTACAGCTCCTTTTCACTATCGAAATTTATGGGTGGTGAACTTCTTATGATTCCAGAATTGTTTACTCGTGGTTGGTCTGAATGGACTGGAACCACTTTGGAATGGAATCAAGTCATTGAGAGTTTTTCAGACGAAAGTATTTATCAAACAACAAACTGGGCGCTTCACAAGTCCACTTCTGGTTGGAACGTTGTTAGATTTGTACACTCCAACGATGGGGTAAAAGTGGACACTGCTGCGCAGTGCCTTTATCGATATGGACCATTAAACACTGCCGTTGTATGGATACCTGGCGGCCCTATTGGAAACATCAAATCGGTTGACACCAACTTTGTTACCCAACTCAAGATGAGTTTGTCGGTCACCTTTCTCTACATAAGAATTTCAATTATGCGCGGCATAAGTCCTGATACAACTACTCACCTCACACTTAATTGTTGGCGAAAATCGCAATCAACCATTAGTACCAAATCAAGTTTGATCCATTTACTAGACATGGATCAATCATCTCGCCTCATTAGGTGTTCCTCAAATTGGAAACGAAACCTTAAGAGATCTTCGAGAAATCCCTTAAGTCCATATATCTGGAAGGATGTCAACGCAACTTCACTGTCTGCTGCTTATTCAGAAATGGATAGTTTTAAAAAGATTGAAGGAGTTGTTTTGGCTCGTCCTATAAACGAACTCCAAAGTGTTATCGACATATTTAAAGAAGATTTGATATTGGTACGAAGTGATGACATTAATGGAAATCCATTAGCCATCCGCGGTGTTCTTTGCTTTCATAAAACTGCTTGGGATTTCATTGCACTTACCACCCCACTCGGACGAAAATGCTATGCATCGCACGCAGTTTTCTGGATGCTTGCCGATGAGTGTTACCAACGTGGGATATTGCAGTATGACTTAGGCGGAATTGACCCAATAAATAATAAAGGCGTCTTCGACTTTAAAAAAGGAACTGGTGCTTTGCAAGTCGACTACCAGGGTGAATGGGAGATTTCCTCACACCGACTCTTTGGCATACTGGCAAGTAGGCTTATCTCGCGAAGAGTTGCATAACCTTTTTAATCATAAGTGCACTCATCTGGGGAAGCCATGCAGATTCGGAAACGAATATTTGATAAAGGTCTGTGCAACTAGTGAGTTTGGTTAGTTACTCAGTCCAAGCAGTCATCTGCACCACTGTATTGCTCATCTTCTGTATGCGTAGGAAAAGTCTCGACCTATACATCTTGGGCGTGACTTGTGTTTGGCTAATAGCCGTTATCGCGATCTATGCCCGATTTGGAACTGACCAAATCAATCTATATTCAAACGATCAAGCAGCACATCTATCACTAATCAATGACTACATTTCCGTACGGGGTATCTCACTAAAGTTCGATGAAATAGTGAACTGGAGATACTTCATTGTTCTTCCCGCATATTTCAGTTCAAAAATAGGTTTTGATCCGGTTTTGATACTTAAGTTTTCTCAGCTCGTCTATCTAGTGTTGATCTACAAATTAGGAGTGCGATTCATCGCAAGAAACCATATCCGAGTACGGGTATGGCATACGGCGTTATTTTGTGGACCAATACTCATATTCATGTCAACTTTGGCACTGAGGGATTTGGCAATTGGTTTTTTTTCTACAGTATTTCTACTCGAAAAAAATAGATTTGGACGAATGATTGCACTACTCATCACTTTGCTTTTACGTCCGCACCTTGCAGTTGCGTTGTTGTTTGGATGGATTGTTTCCTTAATAATCAAAAGATATTCACGCCACCTATTTATCCCCATTATTTCTGCATTCGCGATAGTTTCCTATGTTTTGGGTTCATATTCTTACTACATCGGACAAAGTATCCGGACTAGTGCCCCTTTAACTGGTGCGAAGGAAGTCTTCAACCAGAGCAAATTTACGCGACTCGGAGCAAATTTTCTTGGCTTGCAGTTTCTCACTCTAGGCGAAGATGTTGTATCCGCTTCACATTCCACACTTTTTTTGAGCAGAATAATATTTTTTGATACCTTTACTACACCTCTTCTTTTCATAGTTTTACTTTTTGCATTCTCGGCCAATTGGACACAGATGAGAACGACAGTTTTTTATTCTTTTTTATTCTTTTATGGGCTTATTTCGCAAACAGATTGGAATTCTTCTCGACAAAATATTCCGTTCTTTGTTTCAATGGGGCTTCTTGCAGTGGTAGGGATTGAGACAAGGCGTCAGGCAAAAACTACGGGCTTCGTGAGTTAAATGGCACCACGCCCTCAACGATTGCTGTTTATGTTTACGGAAGACTGGGCTTTTGCATCCCTGTTCCTGGACAGAGCGATTGCTGCAAAAAATGCTGGATACGAAGTTGCTGTCCACGTTCGATGTAGCGAACACCGCACTGTCATCGAACAAGCAGGGTTACAAGTAATCCCTCACAACATTTCGCGGAGTGGACTTAACCCTTTTAGGGAGTTGGTTTCAGTATTCCAACTCATCAAAGTATTGAGAAACTTTCGCCCAGACGTAATTCATTTGATCGCACTGAAGCCAATCGTCTTGGGTTCGCTTGCGTCAATTTTTTTTCCAAAATCCAAAGTTGTCAATGCTCCAGTCGGAATGGGATATTTGTTTGCATCTAACGACGTACGTGCCCGACTAGCGCGACCAATCGTCAAACTCGTGCTCAAATCGACTCTCGGCAGAAAACGATCGATGACAATTATCGAAAACTCGGACGATAGAACAAGTTTGGTCGAGGGTGGATTTCTGCATAGTAATCAAATTGTTCTCATTCGAGGTACTGGGGTCAATCTCGACGTATTCCGACCCACCGCAGAACCAGATGGCCCAAAGATTGTTGTGCTTATCGCTCGAATGCTCCGAGATAAAGGCGTGTTTGAATTTGTGGAAAGTGCAAGAATTATCAAACGCACACATCCAACTACATTGTTTTGGTTGATTGGTGATGCGGATCCTGGGAACCCTGCTTCGCTCACCACTCAACAGTTGCAAGAGTGGAATGATGAAGGAATCGTGACGTGGCTTGGCTACAGAACGGATGTTGCAGAATTGTTAACCCAAATTCATATTGTCTGCTTACCTTCATATCGCGAGGGTTTTGGGAAAGTATTTGTTGAGGCTGGAGCTGCACTCCGCGCTGTGGTTGCAACTGACGTTCCAGGTTGCAGAGAAGCAGTCGAACATCAAGTCAATGGACTGCTCGTGGAGCCTAAAAACTCTGA
>WLKU01000130.1 GCA_009701105.1 Actinomycetota bacterium
ACCTGCTGGATAATGCCAGCGCGGGAGCGAAGTTATGGTTGAGACAACTGCAGTGGTGGTGATTGGAGGGCTCCCGATCGCTAAATCTGTTGCCAAGTATTTGCCGAAGCACGACTACGTCATTGCAGCAGATTCTGGATTGCATAGTGCGATTGACTTGGGTTTACGCGTCAACTTGGTCATCGGTGATATGGATTCTGTTGACCCAGCCTTACTTGTTGCGGCCGAAGCAAACGGAGTGACCGTGCAACGAATGCCACGCGATAAAGACGCGACCGACACCGAGCTTGCGCTGCTGGCCGCAGTCGCACATGGGTCACGACATATCGTGCTTGTGACTGGCGGAGGTGGCCGACTCGATCATCAACTTGGCGTATTAAGCGCAATGCAACACCAAGCATTAAAAGACTGTGAAGTGTCGGCGTTGTGGGATACCGCACGTATACAACTTTTGCGTGGACCGGGCCTTTGCACGATTCATGGAAAAGTCGGCGACGTTGTTGGACTCATTGCACAACACGGTGACGCAATTGGAGTCACTACCGATGGTCTGAAGTGGGCGCTCAATGAAGAAACCCTTGAAGCACACTCTTCGCGAGGTGTGAGCAATGAACTTGTGGCGACAACCGCAACTATTTCGCTCGCTCATGGACAGCTTTTTGTTATTCAACCAAACGCCCTGGAGGCTTGAGATGAGAAAATACCTAATCGCAATAGGAATGCTCGCGATCTTGACAGCGAGTTGCTCTTCTTCGCCTACTTCAACGGATTCAACAGTATTGACGAGTGACTCAACCGACGGTCCAGTCACCCTGACGTTGCTTGCACACGAATCGTTTACTCCTACTCCTGGCATTTTTGATGCCTTTACCGCTGCCACTGGCATTGCAGTAGAAGTAGTACAGGGTGGCGATGCCGGAGAATTAGTAACCAAAGCAGTGCTCACAAGTGGCAATCCAGAAGGTGATGTGTTGTGGGGTGTTGACAATACGTTGCTCTCGCGCGCGCTCGAAGCAGATGTTTTTAGTGCATACGAAACACCAAATACTGCATCTATGGATGTGGCCTTGTTGCACGATATTCCTGGACACGAAGTAACACCGGTAGACAGCGGCGATGTGTGCATCAACTACGACATTGCCTGGTTTAAGAGTCGCAACATTGCTCCTCCCCTCACCCTGGATGCACTGACCAATAAGCAGTACGCCAACTTATTGGTAGTGCCAAGCGCCCTGAGCTCTTCGCCTGGCCTTGCATTTTTGATGGCGACCATTGCCGAATTTGGCACAGATGGGTGGCAGTCGTATTGGAAGTCATTGCGCGACAACGGAGTCATGGTTGTTGATGGTTGGACTCAGGCATACAACACTGAATTCTCTGGTGCATCGGGCAAAGGTGACAGGCCAATTGTTGTCAGTTATTCATCGAGCCCACCAGCCGAAGTGATCTTTGCTGACCCACCTATTGATGCTGTACCAACGGCTGTTGCCTCACTCACCTGCTTTGAACAAATCGAGTATGCGGGCATTCTTCGTGGCACCAAGCACGAAGCCGAAGCCAAACTGCTCATTGATTACTTGACTGATCTCGCGTTTCAAAACGACCTACCGCTCACCCAGTTTGTTTTTCCGGTGAACAATGGTGCTGTATTGCCAGAAGCTTTCACCAAATATGCACTGCGGCCAGAAAACCCTTTGCGCCTTGAAGCAGACGTGATAGCAACCAATCGCACTGCCTGGCTCGATGAGTGGTCTGCCATCGTTCTGAAATAGCTACGTGAAATAACCATGAATCAACTTGTGCAATCCAACATCATGCTGTCGCCATACAGGCGCAGTGCTCGTTGGCTATGGATTGCGCCAACAGTGTTCTTGGTGCTCATGTTGGTGATACCTACAACGGCAATTATTTTGCGTGGTGCAACTTTTGATGGCTTCAAAGATGTCATCAATAATTCCTCAATCAGACAAGCATTGTGGTTTACCACTTGGCAAGCACTTGCAAGCACTGCGCTGACCTTGATTGTTGCGCTCCCAGCGACATTTGTGTTGTCTCGATTTACGTTTACAGGTAACCGCGCCTTGCAGGCTCTTATCACCGTGCCATTTTTGTTGCCAACAGTGGTGGTTGGCGCAGCGTTCTTGGCTGTACTGCCATCTCAACTGCATTACACAGCAACAGCACTGATCGTCGCGCACGCATATTTCAATCTCACCGTTGTGGTGCGCATCGTTGGCGCGCGTTGGGAGCAATTGCATCCGGGCATTGAGCAAGCCGCAAGCACACTTGGCGCATCTCCGATAACCGTCTTTCGCACTGTGACTCTGCCGCTTTTGCGCAGCGCACTTGCCACTGCAAGCGGAGTAATTGCACTATTTGCATTCACCTCATATGGAATTGTGCGCACGCTTGGCGGCCCGGCCAGATCAACTATTGAAACCGAGATCTATACGCGCAGCGTATTAATCGGTGACATGCCTGGTGCTCTCGCACTCTCGATTGTGCAAATGATTGTGCTCACAGCACTGTTGTGGTGGTGGGCAAGTTTGCACAGCCGCAAAACTGCAGTCCCTCAAATATCTGTAGAGATGCGATCGCCAAGCACTCATGGTCAAGTTGCACTGGTGTATGGCATTGCACTTGCAACTGCTGCGGTTGTTATCGCCCCATTGTCTGCACTTCTGTGGCGCTCACTTACCCAAACAACACCGGGTGCTACTCGCTTTACGCTTAGCGGATGGCGAGCGGTTACATCGTCGACAACGCTTTCCGCAATATCCACCAGCACGTTGTTTGCGTTGTGTGCCATGGTGATTGCAACAGTGCTTGGACTCATGGTGGCTCTAGGAGTCGCATACGGATCACCGAGATTTGTGTGGCTCGAGCGTATTTCTGTACTGCCACTCACCGTCTCTGCTGTAACTATTGGACTTGGCATTCTGATTACTTATGACACTGCGCCATACGATTTTCGATCGGCGTGGATCATCACCCCGCTCGCCCATTCATTGATCGCATTGCCGCTTGTGGTTCGCATAGTGCTGCCAGTCGTGCGACAAATTCCGAGGGGCCTGCAGTCAGTCGCATCCACCCTTGGAGCAACGCCGCTACAAACATGGCTGACAGTCGATCGCCCGCTGATGTCACGCGCGGTTGGTGCATCGGCAGCAATTGCATTTGCTATTTCGATCGGCGAATTTGGTGCCACAAGCTTTCTTACCCGCAGAAGCAGCGAAACTCTGCCGGTCACAATCTCGCGCTTGCTTTCCCGACCCGGAGACGCACTGCGCACTCAGGCCTACGCGCTCTGCGTCATTATTGTGGTCATCAGCATGATTGCAATATTTTTGATTGACATGTTGCGACCAAGCAGAAAGGCAAAGTGATGCTTGCACTCACTGACATCACTCTCAACTATGAAGGCCGAACCATTTTGGACAGTGCAAGCCTCAGCGTCGCGCGTGGCGAGATTGTCTCGCTCGTTGGCCCAAGTGGTTCAGGCAAGACAACACTGCTGCGGGTGATTGCTGGTCTCGAACAACCAAGCCAAGGAACAGTGGTTATTGACAACAAACTGATGACCGGAATTCCGACCCACAAGCGCGATGTGGGTCTTGTGTTTCAAGACAACCAGTTGTTTCCTCATCTCTGCGTTTTTGACAACATCGCTTACTCACTTCGAATTAAGCGAGTCTCAAAAGCACTGCAGATCGAGAAGGTAAACGAGATGCTCAGCCTTATTGGCATGGAGGATCTCGCGCGGCGTGACGTTGGTCAACTTTCGGGCGGCGAAGCAAAGCGAATTGCAGTCGCTCGTGCACTCGTTGCTGATCCATTTATTTTGTTGCTCGACGAACCACTCACCGGTCTCGACGCTGAACTTCGCGACCGACTGCTTGAAGACATGGGTGCTCTACTGCGTACTCGTGGAACCACAGTGGTGCACGTTACCCATGATCACAATGAGGCGGCACGATTGTCGGACCGCGTAGTTGATGTGCGTACTTTGGGCCAGTCGGGCGTGCAACTACAGTAAAGCGCGATGACTAACGACCCAGTGCGCATCGGATTTTTGGGTACTGGCTTTATCGCCACCTATCACTCCAAGAGTCTCAAGCGAGGTGGTGC
>WLKU01000131.1 GCA_009701105.1 Actinomycetota bacterium
CGTCGTTTTGAAGGTGCCATGAGTTTTCCAGTGTAGATCGTAAATGAGGTTTCGCCTCGCCCGATCGGCTGCCAGTATTACGGGGTGGCTCGCATACTTGTGCTCGATAACTACGACAGTTTCACCTACAACCTGGTGCAATATCTTGGAGAGCTTGGCGCCGAGCCGATCGTGGTGCGCAATGATGCGATGAGCGTTGCCGAACTTATTGCGCTGAAACCAGATGCTCTTTTGTTGTCACCAGGACCAGGACGTCCCGAAAACTCTGGGGTGTTGTGCGATGTAATTAGTGCATTTGCAGGAGTGGTGCCTGTGCTTGGTGTGTGTTTAGGGCATCAAGCTATTGGCCATGTGTACGGAGCGAAAGTTGTGAGCGCACCCAAGCTTTTGCATGGCAAGACATCAGAGGTGCATCACACCGGTGAAGGAATCTTTGTTGATTCACCATCACCCATTACCGCAACCAGGTATCACTCACTCATTATTGAGCGCGAATCATTGCCATCCGATCTGGTGATAACTGCACAAACTCAGGATGGAATGATTATGGGTGTGCGGCACCGCGATCTTGATGTTGAAGGTGTGCAGTTTCACCCTGAAAGTATTTTGACAACACTTGGACACGACTTGCTCAAGGTATTTGTTGAGAAGGCAAAACGCACAAAAAATTAGGTGCAGTTGGGTTGAAACTACGGAGTAGTTGATTTTCCAATAACTAGTGTGACTTTAGTTCCGGGTTCAACTGCTGATTGAGCTTCTCGACTTTGAGAAATAACTCGACCATCATTCGCATCGCCAACTGGAACGTTTTGATATTTAATTTCAGTAAGTAATCCAGCCGCATTGATTGCGGTTTGCGCTTCGCCCTCGGCTTTGCCCGTTACGTCGGGAACCACAACTGTTGGCGAGCCACTTGAAACGATCAGCGCAATTGGCGAGCCGGCCGGAAGTGGTGTGCCAATAGCGGGGTCGGTACGAATCGCTCGACCTTTTTCTACTGTTGCGCTTGGCTCGGCAGTGATAGTGACAACGAAGTTGTATGGCGAGCTTTTGAGCAACTGTTCGGCTGCTGAAGAAACTTGTCCTTCGATATTTGGAATATTGTTGCCGCCCGTACCGCCAGACACAACAACCGAAATTGGGGAACCAGAACGAACCTGCTCATTTGCCAGTGGGTCTTGGGTAATGATTTGATTCAACGGCACAAGTGGATCATTGCGAACTTCAAGAATCACTAATTGCAAACCAAGGGGAGCCAGTAACTGGGTCGCACTCTCGACAGACAGTCCCTGAATTGGGGGCACGGTTTGCAGTTGCTTTGCGGGGTTATATGTGATGGTCACAACATCACCCTGATGACCAGTGGCAGTGGCTGGCGGGTCTTGTGCATAAACAATGTCGTCACCGACAGCGTCATTAATTACTGCATTAGGTATTGGCGTGAGTCCCATGTCGAGCAGTATTTGACTCGCTTCGGCTTGGGTGCGGTTGGTGACATCAGGGATCGTGAGCGAGGTCGCCGAGCCGCGATCAACAGTTCGGTAGATGAACACTCCTGCTGCAAGCAAGATGATGGCGGTGAACACCGCACCAAATATGTAGGACGCTGCTCGTCGGGGAGCAAAATCGTCATACAAATCTTCATACAAATTTTCATCGTCAGTCGTTTTCGGCATGTTGGCAATAACAGGTATCGCCATGGTGTCGGTCGATTGAGACTGTGTCTTGCGACCCTGCACATCGGTGAGGGCAACTACTTCCTCGCCCGCGCTAAACCTGCGCAAATCATCGCGCAGTGCATTTGCATTTGCATATCGACGTTCTGCCGATTTGGCCATGCACTTGGCAACAATCGCTTCAAACGCTCTTGGCGCATCGGAAGCAAATTCGCTCATCGCAGGAGGCACACCATGCACCTGTTGGTATGCGATACCTACTGCGTTGTCACCAATAAACGGTGCACGTCCGGCAACCATTTCATACATCACCACGCCAAGCGAGTAAATATCACTCCGAGGGTCTGGTTGTGAACCCTGTGCTTGTTCGGGGGATAGGTATGTCGCTGTGCCCATTACCGAGCCAGTTTGTGTGAGGCCCTCTTCAACTGCTGCGCCGAGTGCTCGGGCAATACCAAAGTCAGCAACCTTCACTTGACCGGTAGAGCCAATCAAGATGTTTCCTGGCTTAATGTCGCGGTGCACCACACCGTTGTCGTGGGCAAAACCCAACGCACTCGCAATATCAACTGCTACATCGCAGGCCTGTCTGGCGGTGAGGCGCAACTTTTCTTTCAAGATGCTCGCAAGTGTGCGTCCTTGCACAAACTCCATTGCAATGAAGTAAGTGTTGTTGACTTTGCCCCAGTCATACACCGCAACGATGTTTGGATGAGTAAGACCAGCAGCAGATTGGGCTTCTCGACGAAAACGCTCGACAAAGTTTGGATCATTGGCGTATTCGGGAAACAACACCTTGAGCGCAACAGGACGGTCGAGCAACAAGTCATGCGCCAAAAAAACTTCGGCCATGCCACCACGACCAACACTGCGCTCGACGCGGTAACGATCGTTGACTACCGGCATATTGCTAACCATGTTGATTACCCATGCCTATTACCCTTGCGCTTTCAACACAGCATCAAATATCTTGAGATACGAGCGGGCTTTGTCTACCGAATCAAATTGCTGCACTCTGTCTATTTCCCGCTGAAACTCTGACCGCATTCCATTTCGTTTTGTAGTCGAAACTTCAACAACAGTTGGTTTGATCCACAGCAACCCGCCAGGCTGTCCCTTATAAATTGCAATCGTCGCTGACGACGAAGAGTTAGTGAACGCTACAAAATATCCACTGCGTTGGTGGCGAAGTGCAACAAACCCACCAATGCACACCACCACTACAACGACGAGTGCAAGAATCCGTTTCTTGATTGACGTGGTGCTTTTGGAAGCGATCACTGGAGCAATGTCGGGAACAGCAACCACTTCTGGCGCCGCTGCGTTGATGTTGACATCAACAACGATCACGGTGATGTTGTCGCGCCCACCATGCCGTTTTGCGGCAGTCACTAAGCGCTCAGCAATGTGTTGCGGTGCGCTGTGCTCTCGCATCATTTCAGTAATCTCGTCAAGTGGCACTTCGTCTACGAGACCATCGCTACACAACATAAAGCGGTCACCATCAAACATCGGTATTGTCCACGTATCGACGGACACCTGTTCGTCGATACCAAGTGCGCGTGTAACGATGTTTCGACGCGGATGGGTACGCGCCTCGCCAACTGTCAGTAGACCCTCAGTAACAAGCTCTTGCACATACGAATGATCAACGCTCATTTGCCGCAATTCTCCAGAACGGAGGAGATATGTACGCGAGTCACCAACATTGGCGATCACAATTTGCGATGGCTGATCAGTGTCGCTGGTTGATGTAAGCAACGCTGCAGCAGTAAGTGTTGTACCCATTCCGCGCTGGTCGGTAGTTGATGTTGCTGATGCGTAGATGGCACCGTTGAGTTCGCGCACTACTTGAGCAAATTCTTCAGCCGACGTGACACCATTGAGCGCAACGCCTCGAAGGTGTTCAATCGCCATTGCGCTCGCGACTTCACCCGCGTTGTGTCCACCCATGCCGTCAGCAACAGCAAACAGGTTTTGTTCTGCGATGTGCGCGTCTTCGTTCTGACCCCTCAGATTGCCCGTATCGGTGGCAGCACCGATAGCAAGAGTCAGCATGGCACCAACAGGCAACTACGCCTGCTCGAAGTGCAGTTGCAACGATCCAAGCGCAATCAGTTGTCCATTACTCAGCAGTGTTGGTTCAGCGATTAGCACGCCGTTCACTTTTGTGCCGTTTGTACTACCGAGGTCTTCAATAGTCCAACCGTTATCGCCAGCACGAAATCGTGCATGTACACGACTGATGTTGTTGTCAGCAATCACAATGGTGCAGGAGGCCTGGCGCCCAATAGTGACGAGATCACCGTCGAGCGTGTGGCGCGAACCATCGGTAAGCACAACAGCAGCAGGTTTTACGTCGAGTTGATGCGTTTGCGCAATTGGTTCTCGTGGTATGAATGACGGCTTGCCA
>WLKU01000132.1 GCA_009701105.1 Actinomycetota bacterium
GTGATGTTCTTGCTCAACATCGAAGACGCGAAATCAAAAGAATTTATGCAAGCGTGGGGAAAGATTGGTGACTCGATCGTTGTTGTCGGTGGCGACGGGCTCTACAACTGCCACGTGCACACCAACGACATCGGTGCAGCAATCGAAGCGCCGCTTGAGTTGGGCGGCAAGCCGTTCAAAATTCGTGTTACCGACCTCTTTGAAGAAATGGAAGAGGAACATGCTCAGCGCGAAGCGCAGATGGGCGCTGCATCTAAGCGGCCAAGTGCGGTGTCGGCATTGCCAGCAGTTGAATGTGCGGTCGTCGCAGTTTGCAGCGGTGATGGACTGGCCGAGTTATTTGGGCAGATGGGTGTGCAAGGTGTTGTTACAGGTGGGCAAACTCTCAACCCATCGACCGCCGAGTTGCTCGACGCTGTTGAGCACATGAACTCACAGCAAGTGATTATTTTGCCAAACAACAAAAACATTATTCCTGTTGCCAACCAAGTCAACGCGCTGACCAAAAAAGAAGTGCGCGTAGTGCCAACATGCTCGATGCCAGAAGCACTTGCTGCACTGGTGTCGTACGACCCTGAAGCAGAAGTAGATGCAAACTGCGAAGCGATGTCGGATGCGGCCAAGTCGGTAGCGACAGGCGAAGTGACACAAGCAGTACGCGACACCAACACTGATGCAGGTGCAGTAAAGAATGGCGACTGGATTGGTCTTGTGCGCGGCGATGGTGTCGTTGCAATTGGAAGCACAATGGTTGTTGCCGCGACGCAGCTGCTCGATCAACTCTTAAGCGGTAAAGGCGAATTGCTCACCGTGATCACTGGCAACTTGGCAACAGCGCGAGCAACCGAAGAGATCATTGCGTACATGGCCGACAAGCACCCAGGAGTAGAAGTTGAAGTACATCCTGGCGGACAACCTCTGTACCCATTTTTGTTTGGTGTCGAGTAACACGAGTCCCGCATGACGGGCGAAATCACACTGCGTGAACTAGCAGGGCTCGATGTAGAAATACTCAAAGGCGTGGGCGAGAAGCGCAAAGCCTCGCTGCACGAATACGGAATTGACAACGTGCTTGAGTTGCTCAGTACCTATCCGCGTCGCTGGGTAGACCGCACTGCCGAAGCACGTGTGAGCGATTTGGTGCCAGGCCAAGAAGCACTGGTGTTGGTGGAAGTGCGCAAGGTCGCAAAGATTCCGATGAAGGGCGGTCGATCAATGGTGACCGTGAGTGTCGGTGATGGATCCGGTCGAGTGACGGCTGTGTTTTTTAACCAGCCTTGGCGTGCACGTCAACTGACCGAAGGTCTGCAGATCGCCATGTTTGGCAAGGCAGACATGTATCGCGGTGCGTTGCAGATGACCAACCCAATCATTGACCTGATCGGTGATCGCACAGGCCGCATCGTTCCGATTTATCCGCAAAGCGAAAAGGCCGGTCTCTCCACTTGGGAGATCGCAGGCTGGATTGAAAATGCTCTAGAGCGCTGCAAAGTACGCGGTCTGCTCGACCCAGTGCCAATGGCCGTGTGCGAAAAATATGAACTAGTAGATCGCACCACTGCATTGTGGAATATCCACATGCCAGAAAGCATTGCACTAAAAAATGATGCACGCCGTCGTTTGGCGTTTGATGAGTTGCTTCGAGTGCAACTTGTGCTCGTTGGTCGCAAGCGCGCGTTTGAACGTGACTCGCGAGGAATCAAACACATTAATGACAACAAACTTGTTGACAGGTTTATTGCGGCCCTGCCATTTGGGCTCACCGGGGCCCAACGCCGTGTGATTGATGAAATCAGCACAGATCTTGCAGGACCACATCCGATGCATCGTCTATTGCAGGGCGATGTGGGTAGCGGTAAAACCGTTGTTGCTGTTGCAGCCATGCTCACTGCGGTGCAGGGGAGGCATCAAGGTGCAATCATGGCGCCGACCGAAGTGCTTGCCGAACAACATTTTGTCGGAATCCAACAACTTGTCAGAGATTTGCAAGTACCCGATCCTCAAAATCTTTTTGGTGATCGGCCGCTGCGTGTGGAGTTGCTGACAGGTCGTGTGACGGGTGAAAAACGAAGACAAGTGTTGAGTGACTTAGCGAGCGGTGGTGTCGACATCGTTGTTGGCACTCACGCTTTGATTCAGGAGGGGGTTGCTTTCAACAGCCTTGGCGTGGTGGTGATCGATGAACAGCATCGGTTTGGTGTTGAGCAGCGTGCTGCGCTCTCACAAAAAGGAAGTTTGACGAGTACGCCAGATGTATTGGTGATGACCGCAACACCGATACCGCGAACAGCCGCCATGACTGTGTACGGGGATTTGGACGTGAGTGTGCTCGATGAATTGCCGCCAGGTCGCACGCCAATTGTCACCAAGTGGTCTGCTGGTCCGCTGTTAGAGGCATTGATGTGGTCGAGCATTCGCGATGCGGTTGCTCAAGGACAGCAGGCATTCGTTGTTTGTCCATTAATAGAGGAGAGTGACAAAATCGAAGTCGCATCTGCTGAAACAATTTATGCCGATTTGCAAGTTGGTGAGTTGCAAGGGCTTCGTTTGGGTTTGTTGCACGGGCGCATGTCATCTGCCGACAAGGAAGAAACGATGAACAAGTTTCGGGATCATAAATTGGACGTGCTCGTTGCGACCACGGTGATCGAAGTTGGTGTTGACGTGCCAAATGCAACGGTGATGGCGGTACTCGACGCAGATCGCTTTGGTATTGCACAATTACATCAGTTGCGCGGTCGCGTGGGGCGCGGGATCATCGCTTCGCAGTGCTGGCTGCAAACCAAAGATCCCGAAGTTTCTTCTCCACGCGTTGATGCATTAGTCGAATCAACTGATGGTTTCTATTTGGCAGAGGTAGATCTGGAGTTGCGAGGCGAGGGCACGCTGATGAATTCGATGCAAAAGGGTGCAAGCGACTTGAAGCTGGCTTCTCTGAGGCGAGATCGAGATTTGATAGATATGGCGCGCGAGGCGGCGTTTTCGATCGTGGATGCCGACCCCACGATGGTCAACAATGCAGGCTTACTGGACGAACTCGATCTGTTGCTGACGCCCGAGGACGCCGAGTTTTTGTTTAAGAACTAATCAGAGCAGAGCTGCGAATCTGGTTAGCCAGCATTGCTCGATAGTCGTCAGCAGAAATCTTGTCATCGACGAGGTCATAAAACACAAACATTACGTTGAACATAAAGACAGTGAGAAACCGTGTGTCGAAGTTGCGATCTTGTTCTGGCAACTTGTGTCGACTTGTTTCAATGGCGCTGGTCATCCACTCATGAGTTTCTTGAGTTATTTTTTTGATGCGTTTGTGTAACTCTGGGTTCTCGAGTGATGTTGCCAACACTTGTAACCGAAAATCGCGCGCATGTTTTGTTTCCTCTGCTGGGTTTGGCATCAGGCAAACGAACTGCTCGATCGTAATCTCATCTGTTATTGCTAGCCATTGGTTCACTTTGTTCTGAAAATTGAGGCGAAACTCGTCGTACATGTCGCCAAGCACTCGCGCCAACAATCCATCACGATCAGTGAAGTAGCGATAGATAAGTGTGATTGATGTATCTGCGTTCTTTGCAACCTCAGAAACTCTCAGGCCCAAGATTCCTTGTGAGTTCAGTTCGGCTCTCGCCGACTCAAGAATGCGGGTTTTTGAATCTGGCAGTGAGTTGGTGGTGGGAGCTGGCATATAACAATGATAGAGAGGCCAAAACTAAATAGCCATTAACTCTTCGTAAAAGTTTTGGACTATTCGCCGAGAGGCATGAGCACGAGATCCCAGCGATCCAAACAATCGGAGCAGCGGTAGGCAACCACATCCCCAGCAAGCCACAGTCCGTCTTCTGGTGGATGGGTAAGCAGATGGCATTTGCCACCGCAATCAACGCAGGTGATCGACTCGGTTGGCGGCTCGGCGGGACCAGACTCGTACTCGTGTTGGTCATCGCTCACTTGTCTATTTAACCAGTTAGTACAACCAGTTAATGCAACCAGTTCAGTTAACCCGGCACGCGGGCAATAGCGTAAAAGGTATGCGAGTTGTAGCAGGAGAGTTGA
>WLKU01000133.1 GCA_009701105.1 Actinomycetota bacterium
ATCGTATTTTTGAAAGATGGCAAGATCGCTGGGGAAATGTTTGAGCCAACACCAGATCGCGTGCTCGACTATCTCAAGCATCTCGGAGAATAACTGCCGTGTTCCGACTTTCACTCAAAATGACCCTTGCTCGCAAGGGCCGACTGTTTCTCACATCGCTTGCGATCATTCTCGGCACAGGCTTCCTGGCTGGAACGTACATTTTTTCAGACACCCTCAACTCCACATTTGACAGACTGTTTTCCGACGTATTTAAAGATGTCGACGCATATGTTCGTTCGTCCAGTTTTGTCGAAGCCGAATTTGGCGGCGAACAACGAGGTTCTGCACCCATCAGTGCACTTGAAACTGTGCTTAGCGTACCAGGAGTACAGGATGCAGCCCCAGATGTGCAGGGTTATGCGCGCATCATCGGCAAAGACGGCAAGCCCATTGGTGCAGACAACGGACCACCAACATTTGGTGGCATCGCCTCAGCAAGCGTTGCGGGATTGTGGAATATCGAAGATGGGCGCCTGCCGGTCGGCCCAACCGAAATGGTCATGGACAAAGCAACTGCCAAGGCGGGCAAGTTTGTGCTTGGCGACACCGTGCGTATCAATGCCCAATCAGGCAGTCGCGAATTTGCGATGGTTGGCATTGTCAACTATGGCGACGTCAGTTCTCCAGGTGGCGCAACATTTGCGTTGTTCGACCAACCAACCGCATCAGAGTTTTTGCTCAAGCCTGGTTTTGTCGATGCATTCTTGGTACAAGGTGATGGAACTGTCAGTGACGAGCAACTTACTTCTGAAATCAACGCAGCACTATCGCCTGCCGACAAACTCGAAACGATTACTGGTGCACAGATCACTCAAGAGACACAAGACCAAATTGGTGCCGTACTGAGCTTTCTCACGCTGTTCCTCACCGCATTTTCATTCATTGCTTTAGGCATTGGTTGTTTCGTGATTTACAACGTATTTTCAATCACCACCGCACAACGTCTCAAAGAGAACGCGTTGTTGCGTGCCATTGGTGCCAACAAGCGGCAAGTTGTCGTCGCAATGATGGTTGAAGCACTCATCATCGGACTTCTTGGATCTGCACTCGGATTTTTGTCGGGCATTGGGCTATCGCGCGGATTGAGCGCAATGCTCAATGCGTTTGGTATCGAGTTACCAACAACTGGTCTCACGATTCAAACAAATCGAATCGTGCTGACCATGATTGTCGGCACTGTTATCACGATTCTGTCTGCGATTCTTCCTGCACTGCGAGCAGGTCGCGTTCCCCCGTTGGCTGCTTTGCGCGATACAGCACTTGAGAATGTCGGCAGTGTCAAGCGCCGCGTAACAATTGGTGTTGTTGCAATGTTGCTTGGTGCCGGCGCCATTACTGCCACCGCTGCTGGTGCATCAAATGTCTTGCTCGGTATTGGTGTGCTCTTGGTGTTTGCAGGCGTACTCATCATCGGACCAGGAATTGCAAAACCAGTTGCGCTGAGTCTTGGTCGTCCAATCGAAAAACTTCGCGGTGTTACAGGTGCGATGGCTCGACAAAATGCGGCGCGCAATCCAAAACGAACTGCTCGCACGGCTGCACCTGTGCTCATCGGCGTTGCACTCGTTACTGCCATGACTGTATTTGCGGCAAGTGTGCGCAGCGAAGTGCGCACTACGATCGGCGATCAATTTCAGGGCGATTACATCGTCAGTTCGGCCAATCGCCAATTTGGCGGCCTCGCACCGTCACTCGCTCCAGAACTTGCTGCTCTTCCAGGCGTCGCACAGGCAACTGGTCTCGGTTTTACTTCGGTAAACCTTGATGGCTCAGGCAAATTTGTATTAATCATCGACCCTGCAACTGCAAGCGGTCTCATCACATTCAACATGGTGCAAGGCGATCAGTCAAAACTTTCGGCAAGTGGAATCCTCGTCAGTGATACTCGCGCTCTTGCCAATGGGTGGACGATTGGCTCAACTATTGATGTTGCAATGGTGGATGGCACTCAAAAAACCGTCACAGTAGAGGGAACATTTGCTTCAAACGGATTTGGTGGCTCGTACGTTGTTAGCCGAGCGTTTTTCGAAGGAACTCTCAACAACTTGTTTGATACCAACATTTATATTCGACTTGTTGACGGAGCAAACAACGATCAGGTCTATGACGCACTCTTTGGTGCCACCACCGACAAGGGTCTTGGCACGCTGCAGAGCCGTGATGAATTCATTGATGCCGAGTCTGGTCAGATCAACCAAATTCTTGGCTTGATTTATGGTCTGCTCGGTCTCTCAATCATCATTGCAATCGTTGGCATCGTCATCACGTTGTTGTTGTCGGTTTTCGAGCGTCGGCGCGAGATTGGTCTGTTGCGCGCCATCGGCATGACCCGCTCGCAGGTGCGCACAACTGTGCGTTGGGAAAGCGTGATTACCAGCATGTTTGGTGCCATTGTCGGTGTTGTACTTGGTGTCGTGATGGGCTTTGTGCTCATACTTATCTTGGCCGACTCGGGTGCCTCGGCGTTCAGTTTGCCGATTGCCGGAACCATCTGGATTTTGGTGTTGTCATTTATCGTTGGCGTACTGGCTGCGGTGTATCCAGCACGACGCGCTACCAAAGTAGACATCATGCAATCCATCGCAACAACATAAGTATGAAACCATCAGAGATCTCTCCTGAGATACTGCAGTTCTTGACCGAACGTCATCTTGCGACACTCACAACACTGCGGCAAGATGGCTCACCACATGTCGTTGCTGTTGGATTTAGTTACGACGCCTCAACATGCCGAGCACGAGTGATCACTTTTTCAACTGCACAAAAAGCTCTCAATGCATCTCGTGGTGGACGAGCTGCAGTTTCACAAGTCGACGGCGGACGTTGGCTCACACTTGAAGGTACTGTGCACCTTGCAACAATGGATAACGACCCCGAAGAAGTGCGTCGAGCAGTTGCTGGATATGCGCAGCGTTACCAAGATCCAAAAGAGCGCGACAATCGTGTCGCCGTGATCATCGATGTCGACCGAATTATGGGTCGGGCTTAGTTCTTAGTTTTACTTACTAGCCAGCATCGCGTAACGAAATAATTTCGTTCATAAATTGCTGGGCAGCGGGGTGACTGTCGCCCACACTTACATCGCGCTCGATATATAACGGTGTGAAGTTTGGCCGTACGAGCGGCTCGTGAGCAGTCTGGCAACCTGCACACCAATACAACACCCGGTTCGCTTCGCCGTGATGATTGACCTTCACCAGATCACCACAACGTACACATGATTTGCCCTGTCGGCCATAAATTGCCAAGTTGTCCGACGACACATCGGTATTTTGCAACATCTCATGAGCAAGCGTGAGCAATTCTCGGCACTCGGCACGCTTGAGAGTTCCGATATTGGCATATGGGTGCAATTCACACGCCCACAAAATCTCGCAACGAAACACATTGCTTACTCCGCGAACAACTCGTTGATCAAGTAGCACGTCGGCAACTGTCTCATCGCGCTCTTCGTACTCCATCATTCGATCAACAGCTTCTTCTATGTCGGCACCAAGATGTGCGAGGTCTGGTCCAAGTTTGCCAAGTATCGGGTGACGTCGAGGATCAAAGTCGTGATACACGTCGATCTCTGGCGTATCAAAGCACACCGCAACCCAATCTTGCACATCAATCAAAATATCTGCGTGCTTTGCATTCTTTCGCCACGTGTCGCCCTTGCGATACACGTCCCATGAACTCATCATCTTCATTCGGGTATTGAGCACGATGCCGTTGTCCCAAATAATCTCAATGCTCTTATCAAGATTGCGAACTTCTTCTATAGTGTGACCCACCTGAGGCACGATGCTGTCCATCTGCGGTGCTTCAAACCGGACCATCTTTTTGCCCAATAACGCAGTGCGTAATGCTGCTGCGTTGTGTTGGACCTTGTTGCCGATGAGCACGAGTAAAGATTATTCACACCGCTCACCCGAGTGAGGGATATACCGTTAGTTTGAACGATGTGAATGAAAAACTTGGCGACGATGAGTTTGTAGTCGAC
>WLKU01000134.1 GCA_009701105.1 Actinomycetota bacterium
AAGCCAACGCTCGACAGCCCACTCGCGCAAGTTGCAGCAACTGCAGTGAGCGAGACCAAAGATGCTTGGGCACAAGTGCAGCCGAGCAAAGCGCTTGAAGCAACATGGAACTTGATTCGTGCAACAAACTCACATCTCGAAAACAATGAGCCGTGGAAAATGGAAGTGGGCGAAGCTGTTGACCGCGTGATGGGCGATGCTCTTGAGGCACTTCGTATCGTCACGATCTTGGCCAACCCTGCTTTACCAACGAGTACCCAAGAAATCTGGAGTCGCATTGGCCTCACGGGCTCGATCACCGATTTGCGCATCGATGCCGACACCAAGTGGGGTCAGTACCCCGGCGGCGTCACAGTTGTGAAGGGCGATCCGCTTTTCCCACGTAAAACTGCATGACAAGTCAGACCATGCAACCAATTGAGTGGGTCGACACACATTGTCATGTGTATGAAGAATCAATTCCCGGTGGTGCCGACGGAGCACTGCAAGCCGCGCGTGATGCAGGCGTAACAACGATGATCGTTATCGGCACCGATGCCACTACTACGCAACAAGCAATAACGATCGCAGCACTCCATCGCGACGTATACGCCACGGTTGGCTTGCATCCGCACGATGCCAAGCTCGGTCTCGACACCGTGTTGCCATTTGTTGGCGCACCAAAAGTTGTTGGTATCGGCGAATGCGGTCTTGACTTTTTCTACGATCATTCAGATCGTGATGTTCAACGCGATGTGTTTGCTGCACAAATAGATTTAGCCAACAAACACAACTTGCCACTTGTTATTCACACGCGCGAAGCATGGGCAGACACATTCGACGTACTTGACAGCGTCGGTGTACCCGAGCGCACGATTTTTCATTGTTTTACTGGCGGCGAAAACGAAGCTCGCGAGTGCGTGAAGCGCGGCGCGTACCTGTCATTTTCTGGAATTGTCACGTTTAAGACCGCAGACGATGTGCGCGAAGCTGCATTATGGTGTCCGCCAGAAAATATGTTGCTCGAAACCGACGCTCCATTTCTTGCACCGGTGCCGCATCGTGGCAGACCAAATCAACCATCGCTCGTTCCAACCGTAGGCACCTTCATCGCTGACTTGCGAGGTGAGCCCGTTGCCCAACTTGCGCAAACAACGACTCGCAATGCTCGCCTTGCGTTTCCCGGCATTGCTCCGTAGCGTGTTTTAGGTGGTTCTGTCAGTTTTTGAGCGGAGACGCATCGCGGTACTTACAGCGATCACACTGATCATCATGTTTGGGGTTCGTGGTTTTAATGGCGACTCGAGTGATGCAGTAACAACCACAGTCACGATTGCCACAACTGTTCCGCCGATCGACGAGACCGAAATTCCCTCACCAGTAATTCTCGGTGGTCCAGCGCCACTCGCACCAACTGGCTCGGCGGCCATTGCATACCCTGCAGCACAAACCGATGTTCTCACCGGCACTGCCGCGTATAGCAATTTGGGTTATACAGAAACGGCTGTTTGCTACAGCATCGAAGCACCTATTGGCCGAGTCGTCACCGTCACCAATATCAATAACGGCCGCAGCATTACGTGCACAAATGTTTTCAGCCTGCTTGTGCCAAACGGTGTCACCATTATTTTGCACACTTCGGTTTTCATCAAACTTGCCGATCTCATCGACTCGCCAATTCCTGTAAAGATTTCCTGGTGACACACACCCGCAACGACATTTCTGAGTTGCTCAGCGCTCACGGTTTGTCACCGCGTCGTGCGTTTGGTCAAAACTTTGTGGTCGATGCCAACACAGTGCGACGTATCGCACGACTCGCAGGTGTAGGGCCTGGAGATTTTGTGCTCGAGATAGGTGCGGGCCTTGGTTCGCTCACTCTCGCTCTTGCCGAAACCGGAGCAACCATCGTTGCGATCGAAATAGACAATGGTGTTGTCGAAGTTTTGCGCAGTGTCGTGAAAGATCTGCCAAATGTTGAGGTCATTCACGGTGATGCGCTGTTGTTGGATTGGGCACCGTTGCAAGCGCGCAGCCAACGCTGGCACGTAGTTGCAAACTTGCCCTACAACGTGGCCACACCGCTCGTTGCCGACTTGCTTGATGGCGCTCCAGCCGTCGATCACATGTTGGTGATGGTGCAAAAAGAAGTTGCCGAACGATTTGTCGCACCAGTGCGCACCCCGGCTTATGGCGCGGTCAGCGTCAAGATTGCGTATTGGGCAACCTCTTCAATTGTTGGCGATGTTCCGGCATCTGTGTTTTTCCCAAAACCAAATGTCGCTTCATCTCTTGTCGACATCAAACGCCGCACATCACCTGCAGTGCCCGATGTCGATCCAACACAGTTCTTTACTCTTGTGCGCACTGGTTTTGGTCAACGCCGAAAAATGCTTCGCCGAGTTTTGGCCGGCGTCATCGCACCCGAAACGTTTACTCGCGCTGACGTGTCGCCCGAAGCCCGAGCAGAAGAACTCGATGTTCATGCATGGGGTCGATTGTGTGTTGCCCAACAAGAAAAGTTGGCGGGCAAATGAACGCGTCAGGCAATACGCCGATTCTCATTGATGCTCCAGCAAAACTCACATTGAGTTTGCGCGTTACTGGTGTGCGCGAAGACGGATTTCATCTCATTGACGCCGAGATGGTCACACTCGACTTGGTCGACACGTTGACCATCACACCTGGCGGAAATGGGATCTCTGTTGATGGCCCATTCGGCGATGGTGTTGCAACTGACTCAAGCAATTTGGTGAGTCGCGCGCTCGAACTTGCAGGTCGCCGCGCGCGAGTGCATATTGAAAAAAATATTCCGAGCGGTGGCGGGCTTGGCGGTGGCTCTGCAGATGCCGCGGCGATTCTGAGATGGGCTGGCTTCACCGATCTTGAGGCCGCTTCCCGACTCGGAGCCGATATTCCGTTTTGCATGATTGGTGGTCGCGCTCGGGTGCGCGGCATTGGTGAAGTGATCGACGCACTTCCGCCTGTGCAACGCAAAATCACGTTGGTCATTCCACCGTTTGGGGTCTCGACGCCTGCGGTTTATCGAGCATGGGACGACCTGGCAAAGGCTGGCAACACCACCACAAACAATCCCAACGATCTGCAGCAAGCCGCACTTGTTGTCGAGCCAAGACTGCTCGAATGGCACGACAAAATCGCTCAAGCATGTGGTCAAACACCGGTTTTGGCGGGCAGCGGAGCTACTTGGTGGCTCGACGGAGCGTTTTTGGAATTGGCAAAAGACCTGCCAAAAGCAACTGTTTTAGTAACACAGACTCGCTAGGCGGACCATCGGCCCAGGCCAGCGATGACGAAATTACTTGCGGCGCTGGTGGCGGGTACGACGAAGCATCTTCTTGTGCTTCTTTTTGCGCATCCGCTTGCGGCGGCGTTTTACAAGTGATCCCATAACGCGTGACACGCTATCGGCAACAACACCAAAATCTACAATTTGAGTGAGTATCGTGTATCCGTCGCTCCGGGGTCGTTCAATGGCAGGACAACGGGTTTTGGTCCCGTATATAGGGGTTCGAGTCCTCTCCCCGGAACTCGAAAGTAGTTGTGGCTTTTTCGCCAGCAACGTGTTCGTTCTACACTGGTCAAAACAGGCTCACAGCCTCATCGCCAGCGAGAGAGATCTATGAACAAAACGATCGACAAAGTCACTACAAAACGGATGGCTCTCTACACGGGACGCACTCACCCAGTGCTTGCCCAAGAAGTTGCAGCACACCTTGAAGTGCAGTTGGGTGATGCCAACATTGTCGAGTTTGCAAACGGCGAGTTGCGTCCACGCTTTGGTGAGAGCGTTCGCGGTGGTGATGTGTTCATCATGCAAACACATTGTTCAACTGAGGGTCGCAGCATCAACGACTCGATCATGGAACAGTTGATCATGATTGACGCTGCATATCGCGCGTCAGCAAAGCGTGTTACCGCAGTGTGTCCGTTTTATGGTTACGCACGTCAAGACCGCAAATCAGATGGTCGCGAGCCAATTACTGCGCGTTTGATTGCCGATTTGTTCAAAGCAGCCGGCGCA
>WLKU01000135.1 GCA_009701105.1 Actinomycetota bacterium
AATGCATGGCCAAGGTCAACAGCGGCAAGCCCAACGCCGCCACCGCCACCTAAAACAAGCAGCCACTTACCGGCTTCAACATGCGCGCGCTCAACAAGTGCGAACCACCCAGTGAGATAGCTCTGCATAAACGTTGCGGCCTGGCCATCCGTCAACGATTCGGGCAACACCACCACACGATTGGCTGCAACTACAGCCTCACTCACGTATCCTCCGAGCCCAATATTTGCAAACACGCGGTCACCGACATTGATGCCAGCAACATCACCAGCTACTTCAGTTACACGGCCAACGATTTCCATGCCGGGAATAAATGGTGTTGGCGGCTTGATCTGATATTTGCCCTGCACAAACAGTGCGTCTACATAGTTCACTCCGCATGCCGTAACAGCAATGCGCACGCACGTGGGGTAGAGGTCGGGCGATGGGCGTTCTTCAACAACAAGCTGGTCGAGTGCCCCAACCTGATTGCAGACAACAACCTGCATATTGATCAGTCAAAGCCGACGAAAGACGCAACTTGATCGTTAGCCACTCGACGCGACTTCACTTCGTTAGCAACAAACTCGTCGCTTGGGTAGCCCATAGCAACGCACGTCATGATCACTTCGTCTTCGGGAATGTTCGCGTTTTCGCGAACGACCGATGACTGCATGATGCCCTGACCATTAATCACCGAGCCAAGACCCTTCGACCATGCCGCAAGTACGAGACCGTACGTTGCTGCACCACAATCAAAGTGCGCGATGGTGTCATCGGCAAGCGCTTTGTCGACGGTGATCACGATAGAGACCGGCGCATCAAACTGCCGAAAGCCACGCATCACCCAATCGAGTCGTTTTGGTTTATCGTCACGCGCAATACCCATGGCCTCAAATAACTGAACTGCAATCTCGATCTGACGCTCGCGATGCGGTCCTTCGTAACCATGGTTCATCTTGATCTCGCGGTCAACAGCCGACCCACTCATCATCTTTTCGGTGTTGCCCTTGCGAATGCGCTCGAGTGGTTCACCGGTGATGACATGAAAGTGCCATGGCTGGGTGTTCATCGATGATGGCGCGCGCTTGGCCAGGTCAATAATTTCTTCAATGAGTTCGCGAGGTACGGGCTTTTGCTGGTACCCGCGAATGCTGCGGCGTTCGTGCACGATGTTGTTGTAGTCCATTCAAAAAGTCTATGTATCGGAACCCCACGCCTCGTAATCAGGCATGTACTCGAGTTTGGTTCTAGTGTGTACAAATGAGCATTAACGTCCGCAGACTTCAACAACGCTTAGGCGCGTTCATGGACAAGACCTTGAGTAGAGACCAATTTGCAAAGGGTGTCGAAGAAGGATGGGTTACTCCACCTCAAAAGGTTGGCCGACTAGGTACTCCCTTATGTCAAAAGACTGAAAGCCGCAGTATTGATGTTCTCACTGAGGACAGAGGTGAGTAACAAGGTAATTTTGTGACAAGTACGGGTCCGCAACGATTGATCGACAGCATGCGCGGTGTTCGCTATGGCGAAGTACTTGCCATGTTTTTGCGAGAAACAGGTCTAGAGGCCGAGGTGTATGGCACTCAAATGCTAAATGATTGCCCGCAAGAGCAGTGGCAAACACTTGATGCCGATGTAATTGCTAAAGAAATGGGTGCGGTGTTCGCGAAATTGAATGGTCCGCGATATTGGTTGCTCGATGGTTTGGGCACCAAAGTGGCTGTTGTTGAACCAGTGTTTCGTGACTTCAATGGCATCACCATGCGTCGCATTGCAGTAATCAATTTTGGTGCGGAATTTACACCAGGTTCTTATGTTGAGCGCAAAATCAATCGTGGCGCAGTGTTTTTCTGGGATGCCGGCAAAAAGGTCTATGAGCTTGTCAACCCGGATGGTTTGGCGTACGTGATGCAGGCACGATGTATTGGCATAGACCCAACTATCAGTGAAGAAAGTCTTGATACCTTAGGCGATAAGTTGTCGTTACCAGCAGGCTGGTCTTATCGCGTTCGGGTGTTGAGCGAAGAATTAGTCGTCGATACCACTGCGCATGTGGCAACGGTGTTGCAAGACGAGTTCGAAAACACGTACACGCTGCCAAACTAAATTGACCGTCTAGAGTCGGTGTGATGACAGCATTGGTTGGCAGTATTCATCCGCTTGATCCACTGAGCAGCGCAGAACTCGCGGCTGCTGTTGCTCAGGCTAAGTCCGCGTGGCAGCTCGATCACCGACACTTATTTGCAATGGTGCAACTCGACGAACCAACTAAAACAGAGTTGGCAAGTTTGAAGCCCAACTCGCCAGTTGTGCGCCGTGCGCGCATGACGGTGTGGGACAAATCTCGTGGTGTCGTAAGTGAAGGTGTGCTGATATTGGGAGGCGCAGCTGGCGCACTCGTTGAAATTGCTGGGGCAAAAGCGCCGGTGTTGAGCAGCGAATCAGAGCAAGCAATTGCTGCTGTGCGTGCTGATGCTCGAATCATTAACGCATTGCTGCAGCGTGGCATCACCGATGTAAACACCGTGCACATGGAGACATGGCCTATCGGTGCGCAAATGCCAAAGCATCTCGACACAGGCAGGCGAGTGATCTGGACACCGATGTGGCATTGCCCAACACCGCAAGCAAACTTTTATGCGCACCCAATAGGCGGGTTGCATGCGATTGTCGATTTGGATACAGGCGAAGTCGTGGATGTTGAGAATGATGAGCAAATTCCAATTCCGCAAACTCCTGGCCCGTATCGTGCGAGCCAGACAGGCGCAAACATTGGACTGAAAGAACTTGCGATTATGCAACCGGATGGCGCTTCGTTCACGGTCAACGGTTGGCGCATCGATTGGGAGCGCTGGAATATGCGCATTGGGTTTTGCCAGCGCGAAGGCCTCGTTATTCACGAAGTGCAGTTTGACGACAATGGTGTCGAGCGACGGATTGCTCGACGATTATCTATTGCCGAGCTCGTCATTCCATATGGCGATCCAAGCCAGGGTGCGTATCGCAAGAACGCATTTGATACCGGCGAGTTTGGTCTGGGCAACTACACCAACTCGCTCACACTTGGCTGCGACTGCTTGGGCGAGATTGTGTATTTGGATGCCGCAGTCACCCAACCAGACGGATCAATTCGCGAGATTCCAAATGCCATCTGTATGCACGAAGAAGACGTGGGTATTTTGTGGAAACACGTTGACATAGACGGACATGTTGAGGTGCGCCGCGGTCGCAGGTTTGTGGTGTCTTCCATCGTGACTGTCAATAATTACGAGTACGGCTACTTCTGGTATTTCTACCAAGACGGGTCGATCGAGTTTGAAGCAAAGCTCACGGGCATTGTGTTGACGGTTTCTGACTTTCCTGGCGCTGACCATCCGTCAGCAACCGAAATTGAGCCAGGGCTGTGGGCGCCGTTTCACCAACACATCTTGTGTGCTCGTCTTGACATGGAGATAGACGGGGCTGCAAACAGCGTTGTAGAAGTTGATGCTTTTGCACATCCAGTTGGTCCGAAGAATCCATTAGGCGGCGCTTATGAAACAAGTGAAACAGTTCTCGCTTCAGAGTCAACGGCGCAACGCGTAATCGATCCATTCAAGAATCGTTTTTGGAAGATCATCAATCCTGGTCGTAAGAATCACATGGGCAAATCGGTTGGATACAAATTGGTTCCGGGCCACACAACGTTTCCGATGGCATTGCCCGAGTCGGTGATTGGTCGTAAAGCTGGTTTCATGTACAAACATTTGTGGGTTACACCGCATGTCGAAGCAGAGCGATATCCCGCCGGCGATTACCCGTTTCAACACGAAGGTGGCGCAGGATTACCAGAGTGGACAGGTGCTGATCGCAATGTTGAAAACACTGATGTCGTGCTGTGGTACGTGTTTGGCACCAATCACATTCCGCGAATTGAAGATTGGCCTGTGATGCCAGTTGAGCGCGCAGGGTTTCAGCTCAAGCCAAGCGGATTCTTTTCGCGTAGCCCGGGCATCGACGTGGCTGCAGCAAAACCTGCTTGCCACTAACGAAT